>JAJFLO010000124.1 GCA_021772675.1 Verrucomicrobiota bacterium
AGGTGCCATACACTCGCTGAAGCGTCGTTAAAACTTCCGCCTGAAGACGGGACTACGAACCTTACCCCGTCCGAGTTTTTCGTTGATTTGATTGTATAAGCACTTGTATTTTAAGTTACAATTGATGTAAGACGAAAACCCCGGCAAAGCCGGTTAAGTTCATAGTATAGGTAGTGTATTCTAAGTTGTTGTTAAATGCTGGAAAAGCACATATTCAGTAAAATCACTATCTTGGAAGAGGTTGAGTTTGTAGTACTGTCTTCAGGCGGAAGTGTTAGCGATGCTTCAGCGAGCGTGTAAAAACACCGGATAGCTGAAGCTCTCCGAAAACTTCCGCTTAAAAGCGGGACTACGAACGAGCTGAAATTAAATTTATAACATAGGAGGTTGACCAGGAGGATTAATTTTGCCAATCTTAGCGGTAAAACCCCAGCGTAGCCGGTTAAGTTCAAAATATGGGTAAAATAGACAAGTATTGATTCTAAAAACAGTACGTATGAAAGAGTAAATATGTCATCTCTATGTCAGTTATCGGTGAAAGTGTACCAGCAATTATCACATTAACAATGTACCACTATTAGCGAATATATTTTTACAACTCACCTTCCGCAAAGTGTTGTAAAAAGGTTAATTGTGAAAATATATTCTACTCAACTTTGATCGAAAAAACGGCACACCAATTTCGATAATTAGGTGGTACACTTTTTAGTGATAGGTGACATCTCTATTTGATGTTTTGTCAAATCGTAGGTTTGACTCTAAAGTTTTTTCGGTTGACCGGCGTTGATATTTTCCTGTGTTCCAAGTGTAAACAGGGTCGTCTATTCAAAGCAGCTGTGTTACATCCCGAATCAACAAGACAACTCGAATCACTTAAATTAGTTAAAACCCATCCACCATAGCTATGAACCTGTTTGACAATAAACCCAATTCCCTCAGATCCAAGCCTATTTTTTTAAGCAGAACAGGACAGTGGACCGGTCTGTCTTTGTGCCGGAAAATTGGCCAATTCGATCAAATCAGAAGCTGAAATCTAATCAAAAATGAACAAAAAACTCATAGAAGACCAACTGTTTTTCATGCTCGTTCAAAAAATCATCCATCAAACTACTTGTTCTGCCGACAAAAAAAACATACAATACCCATAGAGCCGATTATCAAGATTACTGCCAATACCGACATTCGGCTTAGTTCAACAGTATTTTATCGATCATGCACTGGCATCCCTTTACTATTTTGTTTCAGCTCTCTTTGTCGGTGCACGATCGATAAAATACTAATCATTATGTGAAGTAAATTCTACGGTTCGCATATATATTACTACTCAATTTTCATCAGGTTATAGTTTACTTCACATAATACATTGCTACACATAACGCGGCTTATGTGGAGCTCCACATAAGCCAAGCTACTTTAGCCACATCCAAAGAATGAAGCCTCGTTCTATAAACAATGACTTTTACCTGATTTTGTGTTGTAAGTGGTGAACGCTCTCGGAAAGATGAAAAATAAAAACAGAATATTTCGAGGAGGAGAACGAAGACGCGGATGATTTTTGAGGTCACAAAACGTTAAAGAATGGGGGACACACACACAGTGCGCCCCCCGGTCACGTTTCGGTATCAACAGTATTTACATCGGAGGTATAGTGAAAGTCTCGAATAGAAACTCTACTTCCCGCTCGGTTAACGCACGATTATAGATACGAACATCATCCATAAAACCGTCCACATTTTTAAGGCTCGCTCTTTGACAAATGAGCAGTGAATTCGTACTAACTTTAATTGTGCCGGAATGTGCAAAAGAACCTGTCAATTGTCCGTCAATATATATATTCAGGGCAGCGCCATCAAAGGTGCCGACAAGATGGTACCATTGCCCCACCGTTATGGGGCTGGTCGATACAGCTGTAGTACGGCCATCATTTTGGATAGCAAATCTTGGTATACTGTCACTGATTCTTAGGAGGTAACCGCCGTTATCTAATTCCGAATTCCACCTTCCTTTGAAAACAGGAGTAGGGTCATCATCCAGACTATCTAAGTTAACCCATGCACTGACTGTGATTGCCTCGGTCGGCATGATAGTTGGATCGTGCAGTATTTCATTATACTGGTCGATACCATCAAGACTAACTGCCTGACCGTCGACGCCGCCGGTGAATCCAGGGTTATTGAAAGGGGTCCCATTATTTTTGTTTAGGGTTGAATCATTTGTATTATTTTCGAATTCATAGTGAGCGCCGAGCCCGAAATTCAGATCAATGTAAGTATCGTATAGAGCTTCTATTTCCTGGTCGGTCAACGTACGATCATAAATACGAACATCATCGATAAGACCATCCACTCTAAAGCCGTCAAACTTTTCACCAATACGCAGTGGTACTGTATGGCTTTTAATTGTCCCTGGAAATGCAGTCATTCCTGTCAATTGGCTGTCAACATATATTTTCACATCTTCACTATCAAAGGTGCCGACCAGATGGTACCACTGACCAACCGTTATGTCGCTGGTAGATACTGCAGGATTTACGCCATTGTTTAGGATCGTAAATTTTGGTTTACCTGCAGCAATCCTTAAAAAGTAGCCAGCGTTGTCTAACGAATCAGTCCACGCCTGCTTGGAAACAATAGTAGGGCTGTCTTCAAGATTATTTAACTTAACCCACGCACTGACAGTGACTGCTGCGGTCGGCATGATACTTGTATCGTGCGCTACTTCTATATAGTCTTCGATACCATCGAGACTAACTGCTTGACCTTGATCGTAGACACCGCCGTCGAATGCAACTCCGTTTTGAGGGACCCCATCATTTTCGTTACCACTCAAATCGTCAGCATTCCCTTCGAATGGATAATGGGCGACTAAACCTTGTTCCTCGACTGTGGTAACCTGATGGGTGGTCTGAGAACCGAATATGGCTCCACCTGAAAGGTTGTTGAGCGAGAGATTAATAGTTTCATTGTTGTCATCAACGGTGTCAGGAAGAATAAAAATATCCAGTGACTCACTGACCCCATCGAAGGCGCCTGAGGGAAACGTCAGTGTTGTTGGAATTGGCAAAGCGACATAATCGACTCCACTCGTCGCCACCCCTGTCATATCGTCAATTACGTCAACGGTTACCGGATTCGAAATTCTGCCCCCACCTGGAAGGTTTAACTTAACGGAAACATTGTGCGTCAAAGGTCCCTCATTAGCCGTATCACTCGTTCCTGTTTCAAAGGATACCTCAGGAATATCATCGTCGATAATTGTCACAGTATGAACTGGTGTGGTACCTATAAGTGCATTCGTTGGTGTTCCCAAGGATATGATAATGGTTTCATTCGCCTCTAGAATTGTGTCATCCATAACTGTAATCGTAACATTACGTGATGTTACGCCCGGCAGGAATTCCACAGTGTTGGGTGAAATTGTATAGTCAATTATATTAGTCGCTGATCCTCCCGAGATATTGATGGGTACTGTCACTGTCACATTCTGCGCATTTGACAATACAACAGCGACCGTTTTAGGGGGATCTGATTCAAGTATTGACTGAGATGGGGCAGCAAAATCTACAAATACAGGCGGCTGAAAGCTAATCCACCATTCCAGTAACATACCATTGTCAGTACCGGACACTAGATCTTTTACCAACAAAGCCCATTGTCCATCTGCATCTTCCCCAGCGAAATCGGAAAGCACCATGCCTGCCGACGTAAAACTAGCTGAATAAGGTGCGTCACCACCCGTAATATTGGTTGACGATTCGTCATTGATCTCAGTACATCTAAAATTATTGCCGTCACTTCCAATTGATGAAAACAAAACCTTGGAAGGACCATTGTTCTTACCTAAGGTAACCTCTAAATGGCCAACCTTTGTGTGGTCAATATTGAATCCGACATTAACATCACCGATGATAAACCCTCTGTTCGCCGGCACAACGATTTCCGATCGGGCTCCTGGCGACCCCGGTCCGCCGATTTCTTTATCTACTTCTGAATCGCTTCGACTTGACACCATCAAGACACCGTTAAATGACACACTGAAACACACCAATTGGCCTTGCCCGCTTCCCTGAAGATTATCCACCGTCAACCGCCAGGTTCCCTGAGCAGTAGTTAATGTATTGAATGCGTCCAGCGTCCGCTCCGGCATAAATGTTTCCCGATAAAAATTTGTGCCGGTTCTCAAATTTAGGGTCGCATCACTGTCAAATGTTGTTCCATGAAGACCATTCCCATTCCGCTCATCGAAAAGCTTTACCTTGATACCGGATTCAACATGTTCTATAAATACCGTAATGTGGCCGGTTGAGATGTTCTTGATCATAACAGTTACATCGACGTCGTCAACGTCAAAATTATTAGGGATAGTTATATCTGCGCTGACGGTGCCAGTCCCTGGATCCGGGATGTCGACAGCATCGCCGGAACGGTACAGATCCCACGAAAAGGGGGCTGCCAAGGTCGAGATCCCTGTCCCAAACTGGAAAACACTGAAACACCAAATCCAAAATAGAACTTTAACATTGCAAACCCATCTTTGAGATTCCAAATTCCCTTTTCTGTAACTTTTGTATACAAAACCATACTCATTTGCGTAACTCATACTTCTCATTGTAAATTACTCCTTTTCTAATAAATGTGAATCATTCATATATATTATTAAAACAGCTAATATGTTGGCACAACTCAAAGCCATTTGATCAGGTCTCTTTCTCGGTATTGTTTGTCGAAGCTCTCCTCCTTAGTTTTGTTGTTTGAATGTTAGATGGAAAAATCAGAAAAAAACGTTTTCCAGACTGATTTGACCGTTGATCTGACCCACAATACGAAAAATCCATATTGATGTAGGTATATATTAGACGATAATCTTAAAGTTCGGTATCGGCTGATTCATTCTCATTTTGCGCTACCAACTAGATGGGTCTCATTTCTGTCAAAGTTAGAAATGCGATCAAAGAGAAATAATAATCAATGAGAAAACACCTTAATCAGAAAGGGGGGCAATTCCCCGACCCTTGGGTCGTAGAAATCCTATTTTTTTGTATTTAGATACCTTGTGGGCTCGCCCCGAAGAGTTTCATTTTAGAGGTGTCTACGATACTCGACTTCTAGAGAAATCGGGTTTTGAATTGCTGTACTGATTTTTTCCCCATAGTGTTATAGTACGTTAATGCGTTAAAACAGTCACATTGATTTCCCCTAATGCGACATCGGTGAGTCATAGTCCTTACTTCTTGTGATTAGAGTAAATGAAGTTACTCTCTTTTTTCGTAAGGGTTTCCAGGTGAGGAGCCGATTTAATGCCAAAAAATAATTATAGTGACTTAAACAGTTATATATGAATAATCTATGAATTGCGGAAATGTTTTTATTATCCGAATTGTCAGGAATCAAAGAAATAGAATTCTGGATTTGGCGTTTTTTGTAATGGTTTACTGACAAAGCGCTCTTTTAGGAGAGGAGCGCCAAAGTGCGTTAAGCGCATGATCTAAGCAGGCTTAATAAGGATAAAAGAAGCAGGATTTGTGTTGTCAGAAATCGATTACAATGTAAGTGATTACTGACACTCTTTGCGAATTTGCCTTAAATCCAGTTTGTATTCCTCGGCCAACTGGTATAAACGACTGTGGTTGACATCAACCGTCTGCGCGGCTTTACTAACATTTCCTCCACTCTTTGTCAACCAGTTTATCAATGCTTTACGTACAATAGGGATCGCAACCCTATTTTTTTCCCTGGTTAGGTGATGACCCAATTCCTGATATGTTTGCGGACAATGATGAGCGTCGATATTGCTATTGTCTCGGCTAAACTCATTCTTATTGTTAAGGGATAGTTCACTGGGTTGGATGATCGGTCCTTTACTCTTGATCAATGCATGTTCGATAATGTTTTTCAGTTCACGGATATTACCGGGAAATGAATATGCCGATAGCGCGGCATGTGCGGCGGAATTCAGGACAGGGCATTTTCGCCCCATTTCTTTAGCAAAGAGATCAAGGAAGTGGTTCGCTATCAGCGAAATATCGCCGGAGCGTTCCCTGAGCGGGGGGACTTCAACGGGAAAGCAGGCTATCCGATAGTATAAATCTTCTCGAAATGAGCCTTCGATAATCATTTTTTTTAAGATTGGCGTTTGTTGCCGACAGAACTCTGACGTCTATTGATTTTTCTTGAGAATCACCTATCGGGGTAATATAACCTTCTTCAAGAACACGCAGAAGTTTAGCCTGGAGCGCGAGGGGCATATCGCCAATTTCGTCAAGAAATAAGGACCCTCCGTTTGCCAGCTCAAAGTATCCTTGCTGGTTCGTATTAGAACCCGTAAAGGCGCCGCGCACATGCCCGAAGAAAAGAGATTCGGCCAGGTCTTTGGGGATGGCCGAACAGTTTACCGGAATGAATGGGGCATTACGTCTTCGTCCGCCATAGTGGATGGCTCGTGCAATCAATTCTTTTCCGGTCCCGCTTTCACCAGAAATCAACACACTCGTATTTATGCCCTGAAGGTTTCGCACTTCAGCCATTATTTGCCCGATCGCCGCGCTGTGGGAAATAAAATCGTCTATCTTCCAGAGTTTCGCTTCGTTTCGTGTCAGTACTTTAATGGTCGCCCTTGCCTGATTGCGCTCATTCTCGGCTCGCTCGCGCTTTTCGGATGCAACTTGATAGTTTTCGTTGGCAATTCTCAACTCTTCTGCCTGTATCTGCAACGTTTCAGACTTTTGGGTCAGTTGTTGTGTCAATGAACTGATTTTTAGGTGGTTTTTTACGCGAGCCATGACCACTTCGTTGCGGCAGGGGCGAGTAATAAAGTCCACGGCGCCCTCCTTAAATCCATGAACGATTCCCGTCGCCTCATCGTCGCTTGAGGTTATAAAAATCACGGGGATATGTTGCGTCGTCGGATGTTCTTTGATTATGCGACAAACCTCATACCCATCCATCTCGACGGTGAGTCGAATGTCGAGCAGAACAAGATCGGGGGCTTTGGTCTTGGCTATCTTAATCGCATCGACGCCATTGTTCGCGAGGAAGATTTGATAGTTCGACTCTTTCAATATCTTTCGTAAAATCCGTCTATTGCTTTGCTTGTCGTCAACAATCAGAATTTTTTCGCTTTTTTTCATCGTTAGGATTTCCTAAATTTTATTGTCGTATTCGTCGTTCTTAGGAATGAGAATTAAATAACTTCCTAATTTGAAGTGTGTATTTTGTATTAGGTTTTGCCGAAACAATAGAGCAAAATCGCAGTAATAGTATGCCTATTTCGAGGGCTTTTGAGATTGAGTTTCGACGAAAGATGACATGAAAGATATGTTTAAAATTAGGAAGTTATTTCATTCTCATTCCTTAGCTCTCAAAAAGTTTTTTATGCCGTCAATTTCGGCATTGTCAAGCAGTTCGTGAATCGCTTGTGCAATAGCATTGCCCGATGCGCCGAGGTTACGCACCTCCTCAAGAATCTCTTCAATTGCCAATTCGTCGCCGTAGTCCGCCGCTTCACGCAGTGATGTGAGCACGTGTTCCGGTAGAATTTCTACAGGACTCAACGACTTCCCTTGTGGATTCGGAGGATGAGGCGGACGGACGTCAAGTTCAACGTTTAGGTTACGGCTCAGGCGCTCACAGATTTGCTTTCGAGTAAACGGTTTGGCGATGACATCGTCGAAACCCGCCGCCAGATAATCTCGATGTTGACCGGCCAATATCGAAGCGGAAACGGCGACAAACTTGACCTCCGTTTTTCCCATGCTGGAACGGATTGCCTGCAGCGCTTCCACCCCATTCATCTTTGGCATCAAAATGTCCATAAACACAATATGAACCGGCTGCGATTGCACCATTTCTACGGCTTCCGGACCGTTTGTCGCTTCAGTGACTTCGACACCGATGTCGGTCAACATCGCCGAAAGTACATCTCTTTGGTTCTGAAGGTCATCCACAATCAGCGCCCAAATAATTTGATCCTGGACACGCGGACGCAGGGCGGGATCGTTAGTGGTCGCCGGCAACGCATGCCGAATGGCGGCGAGAGGAATAGTGAAAAAGAACCGAGAACCACGATCGACATCCGATTCGAACTTGATTTGGCCGCCCATCAGTTCGATTTGGCTTTTCGATATTTTTAGCCCGAGTCCAGTTCCATCGCGCTTCCGTCCCTGCTCACTTTGAACAAAGGGTTCGAAAATGGTCGTCTGCTCTGAGATCGGGATGCCAACTCCCGTATCTCTAACCTCGAAATGATAATGCCCTTCGTGGCTTTCTCGGGTGACGCTAAGAGTGATTTGACCATGCTCGGTAAATTTCAGTGCGTTGTCGAGTAGGTGAAGTAAAATTCGTTTCAGTTTGCTTTCATCCGCGTGGACCCGGATTGGATCAGTGTCGTTGACAATTCCCTCGATACACCAGCGAATTCTTTTGGTTTCACAACCCGATCGAATCATGACGGACAACTCGTTCACAAGTTGCGTAAGGGAGAAATCGACCGGGTGCAATTCCATATGGCCAGCCTCGATACGGGATAAATCGAGTATGTCGTTTACCAGGGTTAACAGCACATTGGCGCTTTGTTCGATTGTTTCTACCTCTTTGCCGGCGCTTTCGTTTCCGTTCAGCAGTTGGGTGTTGCCGATGATGATATTTAGCGGCGAACGAATTTCGTGGTTCATATATGCAAGAAATGCGCTTTTGGCGCGATTGGCGGCTTCCGCTTTCTCCTTTGCATCATTAAGCTCCCGGGTTCGTTGCGCCACCTGTTTCTCCGTCGTTTCATATTGGCGGGCATTGTCAATGGAAATAGCCGCTTGTGTGCACAGGAGGATTAACATCTCTATTCGTCCGGCGGTAAACGCCCCCTGTATGAGGTTGTTTTCAAGATAGAGGACGCTGTTAAGCCTGCCTTGACTGACTATTGGTAAACAAAGGATCGATCGTGGTTTATGCTCGACGATGTAAGGATCTTGGTTGAACCTTCCCTGTACAGGGTTGTTCTCGACAACGTATTCGCCAGCCCTGACGACGAAGTTTACAATGCTTTCGGGAATTGACCTGTTTCCACGGACCGGAAGTGATTTCAGTAACTCAATTGAATTCGTTTTTGTGGTGTCATTGAGCGCCTCTATCATGAGTTGGCCGTTTCGTTCCAACATGAGAACTCCTTTCTGCGCGCCGGCATTCTGGACAACGATCTTCATGATTTTCGACAAGAGTCGCTCGAGAATAATTTCATCGGAGATGGCTTGCGACGCTTTAAGTATCGACTCTAAATCCAAAGAAAAATGGGCTTCTTGCATGGTGGGCTCGGTCAGTTTTTTGGACGTGTTATGCAGGGCTGAAGGCAACGGTTTGCTTAGCCATTGGGGATACCGTTCTTCCAAGTCATTGACTTTAGCGATGGCTCCCCATCGTGCATAGGTATGACGGGCGCTCATCAGGTAACTGCCGGCAAATTTGCCTTTCCCATTCTCAAGGCAACATTTCCCAGCTAATTCGCAGGCCAGCGCTTCGTCGTTTAGATAGTCGTATTTCTGGGCGTCGGCGATTGCTTTGTCGTAGAATTTGATCGCCTTCCAGACTTCTCCCGCAATGCGAAGTCTTTCTGCTTCGACCAGTGTGTATTTATGTTGGTAATTCATCGGCGCATGAGCGGCGTAGCGCTTCATCAGTCTTTGGTTGGTTCGAACCTTCTTAAGGAGTTTCCTTATTTCGGATTTCTTTGCTGTGGGGATCAATGCCAGGCTGGCCAGGGAGGAATAGAAACTGGCGACGGGGACGATTATCCCTCCTTGAAAGTTACCTACATTATCGTGGTAAAGCGCGGCATACTCCACCGCCGCGCGATAATCCGAAAATAGATAACATAGGATGACTTTGTCCAGATATAATCCGGCTAACCTCTGCCTGCTGCCCTCGTCCTCAAGTAATCGAACGAGTTTGCTTTCGTCAAAATGACTCCCGACAAGTTGACACGGATTCTTACAACCTTTCCCCGTCAAATTTAGAATCACCTGATAAAACTGTTCCAGGCCGAACATGGCGCCTTGTTTGCCGAGTTGTAACACTCCGCGATAGTGGCGGGCTTGCTGTTCCAGTTTGTGTAGTTCAACGCCGACGAAATGCGTGTGAAGCAACTCGATGCTAATACTTCCGGCCGTTGTCAGTAGATCCCCGTTATCCATGCTCTGTTGAACGACATGTTTTAACGGTTCGAGGGTATCCCGGACGTGGGTTTTCCAATGGCTCAAAAACCAATTGAACGTTAATTGAACTTGTGTTTTACGCATACCGGAATCAAGCCTTTCGGCGAGGTTGACAGCAAACACGCCGAACTTATAACCATAATCGACGTCTCTTACCGACTGAATAATTCCGTAGGTCAAGTAAAAGTGCGCAGCACTCCGGGGATGGCCAAGTTTTAGAAACAACCTGATCATTCTTAGCGAGATCTGAGCATAGACATCGGGCGAGGCATCTAAAACCGCGACGCTCCAAAATCCCTCCGTGATGAGGCGCAATGCAGCTAATGTCATTTCGTCCGTCATCTCCGGGGAATCCATCAGGTTTGAAACAGACTTCCCGTTCAAGGCAGATTGAACTTTACGTAGTTCGAAATAAATGCCAATCTTTGACGGTTTACCGGGAACGTCAATTCCCAACTGTCTCAGCACAGCCTCACCCTCAATACGGAGATTCGTTAGTTTGCTTTGTGTGTAGTAGGATTGAAATCGGATTTCAAGAACGCCAATTTTGTCAAGAATCGTATGCGCGTTATCGAGCACGGCTTCGATAAAGGCGTCCATCTGTTGAAAGTCTCGGCAAAGATAGGCGGCTTTTGCCACGTGCGTGTTAAACTCAAGAGTCAACGGGTACTGAGATGTCCAGCAGTCTTCCGGTAACAGCCCCAATCCGATTTTCAAATAGGTGTATGCGGCCTGATTTGCAGCAGACGCCAGCGCTTTCAACCCTGCGGCAAGATTCAGGCGTTGCAGTTGCTCGAGTTCATGAGGGCAGACGATCGAAACAACACCCAAATTAAGGTGTTCAACCATTTCGAAGAGTGGTTTTTCGAGGGTGGAACATTGATCGCGGAGTGACCGCCCGATGCTCAAATGGACGGCTGGCGCCTCGGATTCGCTGAGTAATGAATAGGCGGCCTGTTGAATCTGATCATGGGCAAACTTGTACAAGGCGACGTCTGCGACCGGAGGATCAAAGCCATCTTCAACAGGCACTATCACGCCTTCCATTATCGCATCTTCTAATATTCCGGCTGTTTCCGTCAATGAACTTTGGCTAACAAGCGAGAGAATCCCGAGATCGAAACGATTGCCGATACATGCGGCGAGCGTCAGGACTTTCCGGGTGTCGTCATGAAAATTCCGGATCTGGGCAATCGTCAATTCAACCACGTTGTCGGTTATCACCAATCCGGAAATTTTGTTCGCATTCCAGTGCCATACGCCATTGTCAAAATCGAAAGCTAACAGCTCACGCGAATAAATCTCTGCAAGAAACTGTTTAACGAAGAACGGATTACCGTGAGTGCGCTGCATGACCAGAGACGTCAGGGGTTCTGTTGCGCGTCTATTGGACGCTAATGCCTCGCTTATCAATCGATTGACGGTCGTGAATGCCAACGGCTTTAGGGCTATGGTCGTAATTCTGGTCCCGGTCTTCCGTATGGCCGCCATGGTGTCTGTTACGCGGGGATTGGGTGACGCCTCCGCATCGCGGTGTGCGACAATGAGAAATATACATTGGAGTTTGGGACTGGCCGTCAGGGTTTCGATCAGTTGTAGCGACGATGCGTCGGCCCATTGCAAGTCATCGAGAAATAATACCAATGGTTGTTCCTGAGAAGCGAGCGCACGCGAGAAATTCCGGAAGACCATGTTGAACCGGTTTTGGAAAGAATCGGGAGGAACGTCTGGTACCGGAGACTGTGGACCGATAATCGATTCTACAGCCGGTATCAGATCAGTAATTATACGTCCATTCGGTCCCACTGCGTTGAGGATCCGAGTCTTCCATATAGCCAGTTCGCCCTCGGCTTTCGCCAGTAGCTGCTTAGTTAAATCGTTAAGTGCTATGACGAATGCGCTATAAGGAGTGTTATGTTGCAGTTGATCAAACTTGCCACTGACAAAATGTGCGTGTTGGCTCGGAATCGATTGTCGAATCTCGTGTACAAGGAGGGATTTACCGATCCCGGGGGGGCCAACGACCGCTAGTATTTCCATGGTCCCACAGCAAACCCTGGCGAAGGCGTCGCGAATGGCATGTGACTCGGTTTCACGACCATAAAATTTCAGAGGAACGCGAAATTGGGACGGTACATCTTGCGAGCCGGCTCCAAGGATTTCGATGCAACCTGCGGTCTTCCAGGAATCGCGGACCTCTTTCAGGTCTGCCAGTATGCCGAACGCGCTCTGATAACGATCTTCTGCCGTCTTAGCAAGTAATTTCGAGATCAGTTTTAAGACGACTTTAGGAATATCAGGATGTGTTTCGTCCAACACATTCGGGATTTTTGCAATATGAGCGTGGATTAATTCCAATGGATCGGTGGCCGTAAACGGTAGAGAACCGGTTAGCATTTCGTAAAATGTAACACCGAGCGAATAGAAGTCTGTCCTATAGTCGACGCCGCGATTCACGCGACCGGTTTGTTCCGGCGACATGTACGGTAAGCTTTCTTCGGCGATGGTTGGTTCCGGAGCATCGTGAGATTTTCCAGGCGGCCGGGACGAAATGCCGAAGTCAATTAGTTTGGTTGCATAGGTCTTAGGATTGACCAGGATATTGCGTGGCTTGATATCGTTATGCACAAATTGACACTTATGTACTTCACGCAAGCCTTGCGCGAGTTGTATACCGACATTCAGAAAACATGAGAATGTCATACCCTTCGTCGGGATAACGTCAGCGAGGGACATTGCACCAAAGTCTTCGCTAATCAACGCGTATGTATTTCGATATCGATGTAATTCATAGTACTTGAGAATTGAAACACTCAAGAAACGTTTGCCGATATCGTACTCCCGCTTAAATTTGGCAATGTCCTTCATTGGCGGGAGATCATTCCTATGGATTTTAATGACGACGGGCAGATCGTCTTTTAAGCGATGCCCTCTATACACAACGACTTTGGAACCTTGGTAAATTTTTTCTTCGATTTTATAGCCATCAACGGTAATCATAGAAAATTAGAGATTATATTTCGTATAGAATTCAATGGCGCGAAACTGGTAGGCAAATTGATTTTGGGGTAACAGTCTGCCCAGATTGACAAACGAATGTCGAATAATCGACTGCTTGCAGTATAATGCAGAACATTATAAAAAACAGGGGATATGCTTTATTTTGAATATTATATGGGTATTTTGTTTAAAGATAGTTCTTTCATTTTATGGGTCGTATATCTCGACAACGTCTTGGACATGGAATCTACCATGTTTACAATCGGGCAATTGAACAAAAGTAGATTCTTGAAACCACTGAAGATCGAAATAAATTCCTAAATCTGCTGGTGCGCTTTAGTGAACCTTACTTGCTTAATATCTACCATTGGGTAATTATGTCGCATCATTTTCATAATGCAGTAGAAGCTGTTAATCTTAAAGAATTGTCAGATTGGATTGGTAAAGTTTGTTCAAGATATGGTGTTTATTATCACAAAATTCACGGAGGCAGTGGTCGATTATGGCAAGACGGTATCGAACTATCTTGATCCCGAAAAAAGGATATCTTGCTAAACTAGATAAGCTCGGCGTAAGTTCTTCGGGTGTGCACGGAGCATTTCTTGATAGAGTTTCGTTTGCATGGAAGTAAGTCGATCCGGGGATCGTCGTCTTCCACGCAAATGAAATTCTGCAAGAAATGCCCGCCCTTTGGGTTGTTTGTACAGGCGGATTTGCATCCTTAGAAGACCGGGGAGTACCTCAGTACGCCTCGATCCTCTAAAGATACGACTCCATCCAGTACAGACAATGCACACCCGAAGGACTTACGCCGAGCTTATCTAGCAAAACCACTCCTTATAGCTAAGTCAGATTGCCATGTCGATCTTTTTTGACATACACACTAAAAGTGTTTGCTACTTCAGCCCATCACATTCTGATAGCACTTCAGGTATTCACCAATTATTTTTTCTTTATTGAACTTTTCTACGGCACGCTGTCGCCCGTTTATTCCTAATTCTTGGGCAAAGTCCGCAGAGGAACAAATTTCGATAACGTGCTCTGCTAATTTCTGGTAATCCTTTGGATTTGCCATTAATCCGGTTTCTCCCTGAACCACAACTTCGGGGATACCATCCACATTACTGCTGACAGTAGGAACTTCACATGCCATTGCCTCTAGCAGGACCATACCAAATGACTCCCTTAAACTAGGCTGCAATATACAATCAGCCATAGGAATTATATTTTCAACATTATCGATTTTCCCGAGAAAACAAACGTGATCACAGATCTTAAATTTTTTACACAATGTTTTAATCTCTCCAATACCAGGGCCATCACCAATCAATATTAGCTTCGCTTTGACTTTCCTTCTAACCTCATGAAAAACATTAATGACACCTTCTGGGTCCTTGGGTGAACGAAAATTTGAAATATGCATGATGATTTTTTCGTCGTCTGCCGCAAGAGATGCCCGGCACTTACCTTTTGGAATCGGTTTAAATATTTCTGCATCAACAAAATTATATATCACCTCAATCTCGTTGGCGATGCCAATATATCGGTTCGTATGGTCTTTCTGAAACTGGGAAACTGTTGTCACTTTATCGCTTTGCTCTATTCCGTATTTATTGAGCGAAAACAATGGCTTATTCTGCCCCACAATTGTGACATCGGTACCATGTAATGTCGTGACAATTTTGAATTCCCGACCACTGACCTCCCTTGCTAAATGCGCACACAATGAATGTGGAATTGAATAATGAGCGTGAACAAGATCAAGATTATATTCCTTAACAACATCAATAATTTTTGCAGTGAGTGAAAAGGTATAAAGCGTTTGATTAAATAAGGGATAATTAATGGGATCAACCGAATGAAAATTAACATTCCGGTCAAACGTCGACAGCTTAAAAGGTACCGAGTATGAGATGAAATGTACCTGATGGCCTAATTTTGCCAAATTGACCCCCAGCTCAGTTGCAATCAGCCCAGAACCGCCGATTGAGGGATAACATACGATGCCAATATTCATAGAATTTCCTTTGGAACTTAAGAATTGTTAATAGTTAGACCCCGTTCGAAAAGGTATTACGACAGCGCGCTTGCCTATTTCGGATAACGTTTTCGTTTTTACGGAGCTATATTCGATGCTTGAGCATCGGATTCTCGCCGAAAAGACGAAAAATTGCCGAAAGAGACTGGCGCCCTAAGGGGTGGGGCGGATGAGGGGCATCATTCGACGGTAATCGCTAAGTTGATACCTATGAGGTATTAACGTGAGCAATTACCGTCGAAACCTGACCCACATGCGCTCCCAACGCGGTTCGCAAGACCTTTTCGAACGGGGTCTAGTTAATAATTAACGACGAATTGATAAAGATTGAAACCGAAAACGGGAAAGATTGACCATTCACAATGGGACGTCATCAATTCGCAATTAAAGTCTTGTTTGATATGTGTCTTGCCCAGCGACCCTTCAAAAGAGGATGCGTCTTCCCCCTACCCTTCTAATCTGTTTTTTAATGGATTATCAATCCTCAATGTTTCCTCTAAGATATACGGTTCTCCATACTTACAATTTATCAGATTGCCATAATATTTAAATCGGGAAATCATCAATTCTCTGAATTGTTGTGACCCGATTAACGTCTTTTCTTCTTTATTGGTGTCGGTATAAAATTGAGTACTATAAGCCTCGATCGTCTTCATTTTCCGATCAAACTGATCTGAAACATCAATAACAAAGGACGGTTTTATATCCTGGTATTCCATATGGTAGATGAGTCGATATGGTCGCCACGGCTTATGCTCTGAGGGGAATTTACCGGCACCAGAAAAGAACAATACATTTTTTGCTAATGTCGAGACGGCGGTATGATCCGGATGCCGACATGGACCATATGGTGCGATGAGTACTTTGACTTTATACTTGCGAATAAAATTGACCACTAATATTCTGGTGACTTCATCATCTGCTAAGCCACTGTCCACCAAGCTGAGATTCTGTCGAATTTCAGGTTGAAGTAACAAATTTGACTCTGAAGTTTCACTATCCCGATCTTTGGTGGTACCCGATGTGGCTGCTTCGCCTTTGGTGAAATCCAGGATACCGACTTTATACCCTTGTTCCCTAAATTTGATTATTGATCCACCGCAATAAAGCTCGGCATCATCGGGATGTGCTGCCAGAACTAAATAATCCAATTCCATAATAAATGAACTCTCTATTGTTTTGGTAATCGTTCAAAAAGTGTCAGCTTTCAGTGGTCAGAACAGAATCCTACCCCAAAAAGTTAATAGTAAAAACGTTATATCATTAAGGAACCTGGATTATTCATAAAATTTTGTGATGAAAGTTATTAGATTGCGTGAAATCAATGAGTTATGAATATCGTTTGCGTGCAGTCTTCCAGCTCGTAGAGCCTATAGCTCGGAGAGAATCGTGTTAAAAATCCGCCGTGGTGGAAACTATTTCGAACCAAAAAATCTTTATAACTCGTTTATATCACGTGACATAATGACTCGTAATAGAAATTTTATGCATAATCCAGGCGAATGCAGCAACAATTTTTCCTGACACCTGGCACCCTACAAGCAGCTACTATACTGCAAGCAGTAGGTTTTTCGACATTCGTTATTCATTTCAGGCAACAATTTTACAGAAACCTGTCGAAATCCTGATGGTTGTCGGTATATATTAATCAATAACCTGAATCCGTGAAGGCTTTCTTTTTATGTAGCTGCAAGGCATCAAATCCTTAGCTGTAGTGACTACTGCAAGTGTTTGATAACGTAGCAAATGCATAATAAGAATGCCATTCTGAAATAGCAGACGATCGCTACAATACACAATACCTATTAGGTAACCTTTATTATACTTATCGTCACGGATTCACGAATAACTTAACGATCAGTCTGAATCACATAATGTCCACATTCCAAAGGATCCATAATTTCCAGTAAATCACTAATAATAGACAAACCGTTTTGTTCAATAAAATAAAAAATATTAATTAATCGCTCTTGCATCGAATTTTTAGGAAAAACACAACTAAAAAAGCGATCAATTCTGGCATTATCAATTTCACCCCGTCTTAAAAATTCTCTGGTAACCTGCTTTTCCAGCTTTTCCAATTGGAAACTTAAAACCGACTTAAATTTTTCTTTACGGTTCTTGTTGATTAAATCCGGCATTTCACAGTATAAATTCTCTACAGTTTCCATAAAGATTCGGTCCGCATTGAGAAAACCCTGCGTTTCATTTTCATTGAGTTTTTGTTGATGATAAAAAGATTGAGGACCCAGAAAATAATCATCAATTGTCAATCCCAGTTTATTTGCAGTCTTTATCTCCTTATGCGTTAATATAGTTCCATGATTTCTCGGCAATATAATCGGCATGTTGACATCGAATAAATCAAATAGTTTATCCAGTTGGAGATGATACTTATATTCAGCTGGACCGGCGATATATGCCAGTGTCGGAATTATTTTTGACTGTAATACCGGTCTCAAGTAAGCACCAGTGGAAAAATCTGTAGGAGATGCCATGATTTCCTGGCAAATTGAGGATTTCGAAACCCAGTTATCATTGAGGAAAAAATTGTCGTCTTTATTTTTTATTTGATACCGAACCCCATCGTCATTTAGATAAAATAATCCAGTAGAATCATCGGTTACATTGAATGTAGGTGGAATTTTATTTTTCTGCAACACTTCACCCGTTTGCTGCAAACAATTTCTGATATCCTGACGAAGCTCGATGCCCTTCTTAAAAAATGATACTGATTTTTCCCGAAGTAATTTGGGTTCAATAATAATCAAACCCGTCCCCTTAAATAGGCGGGCAATCACAGACGATGAAAATTCCCCGTAACTTTCAAAATCATTTGTTATTATCGATGTAATTTCCTTCTTATGATTTATTTCTGAAATCGAATTTAAAAAATCCTGGACCAAATCTGAACATGCTGGATTTACCCCTAAATACTGTGCCGCAACTCCCTTTTTTCGAAATAAAGCCGTCCAAGTCTTATCAGGATAGTGAAATGCTTCGACCTCACTCAAATCATGATCTTCTGTGGCGTTCCAAAAGACAGGGACGACAGGTGTCTTAAATTGCGTTTCACAACGTTTTGCAAAGTTAATTGCAGTAATAATTTTATAAACCGTATACAACGGTCCAGTCAACATTCCAGCTTGCTGACCCGTAACCACGGCAACTGAACGAGGTTCCTTTAATCGGTTACAATTAGACAACGCCAGCGAATCATTGCCGATTATTTTATTATAATCTGAGAAAGATTCCGACAAAAATACCCGATCATAGTCTGATCGCGCTAAAATGTGTTCATAACAGCCTGCCCATGCGGTCGGGGAATAAGGATCGCGTCTCTGAAATGCAGAGGTAAATTCGTTTTTAAGAAGATAGTCTTCGACCAGATTTAAATTATGAATCGTGACAGTCAATTTTTTCACCTACCATTATCAGTCGACTTGAAGTATTTTTGAATGGTTTTCCAATGACATCTCCAAACGCATGCGTAATCTTCAAATTCAAGGATGAACAAAATTGATTAAAATCAGCCAAATCATAAAGTTTAACGCTTTCAAAGTAAGATCGTTCACCCTTAGCATCTTCAACAACCAACTCTTTTTCTACCGTGTTTAAATCCGTATTTATCCATCGCTTCTGTTTCACTGTGAAATCATCATAACAACGGAGATCGTTTTCTCTCAAATTATCTCTGACATGTTCGGCATTGAGATAATCGATTACAAACCGACCATTTGATTTTAACACCCGATAAATCTCACGCAACACCCCTATATTTTCAGAATCCTGGTGGAAATAACCAAAGCTGGAAAAAAATGAAAAGACAAAATCAAACGATTGGTTAAATGGCAGATGTCTCATGTCTCCCAGAATAACTCGACCCGCTAGTTTTTTTATTTCAACGGCATTTTCTAACAATGGCTGAGACAAATCCAGTCCATAGGTATTAACTCCCCGGCTGAGCAGGTATGATAAATGACGACCAAAACCACAACATAAATCTAAACACAATGAGTCCGTTCCCAGATTCAAAAAATGCAATAGCTGATCAATGGTAATCGTCGCCTCGGTCTGACTGCGATGCTTGTAGATATTAATGTAGTCTTCTGTAAAGGCTTCTTTATACCAATTTTTCATAAAATATGATACTCAAAATTTTCGTGGAACGTCCAATTAAGAAAACGTGTGATTTTGGAAATCACGGTGGAGTAAAAATACTGAGGAAAGAGAGTTTATATCAGTTATTCGAGTTTTTTGCAATCCGTACTACTATCTGGAAATTTCTTGTTTTTTTTAACATGCTTTTAATTTCAATTGAAACATAAAATTTTAATTACAAGTTGGTTATGAACAATTATTTGAGATTCGAACTTTTCAGATTTTCTGTCCTGTTATTGTTGAAATATTTTAGGAAAAGAGTCTGAGAGAGAATTCGCCACTACGAATTTCTCTCAGCACGAGTCTCGTCATTTTATCTCGCCATAGCTTGAGCAAAGGCGGAAGCTACCAGAGCGACGGCGGTTGAGCATTGCGATTATGGCTGTTTTTCATCCGTACTACTATTCGTAAGAATCTTGTTTTTTTAACAAGGTTTGCGTCCTAACTATCGGTGTTACCGCTAATTACTAAATTAAAAAGCTGCCCACGAATTTGTATCCACGGTTACGCAGAGCGATAGCGTGGATACGGTTCCTGTCTTCGTTCTATTTGTGAAGATTCGCGTGATTCGTGGGCCAAAATCTTTGTTTCTTTGGTTGCGGCTCCGCCGCGCTAAGTTGATCCGTGAAAATCCGCGGTTAAGTTAAATTTTGATTCTGCTGTACAGCAGAATGCCGCGCTAGCCTGAATAATTCATAAACTTTCGTAGTGAGAGTCATTAGATTGTGTGAGATCAATGAGTTATTAATTTTATCCGCGTACAGGAATAGTGAACTATTTCGAACCCGGATAATTTTGTAACCCATTGATGTCTGATGATATTATGGCTCGTAATAAAAAGTTTATGAACTATTCAGGCTAAATACTACTTTTCTGAAAAAACATCATCCAGCATCGGATCGCAATCTGTATATTTAAGCCATTTTTTTTCAGAGCAGAAAATTGAGAAAATGGCGAGCGGAACAAAGCAAAATGTCGCCCCTCCTAGAAAAAGACAAACGACTGCTATTTTAATTCCCAATTTCATCATAACCACAATAAAACCCGTCGCGATCAACATCGCAAAACCGCACGTAAAAACGCTATATAAAAAAAGCAATCCTGTACCACTGAGAAATATCAGGTGAACTTTCTTAACAATCTTAATACGGCGACGAGCAACCTCGATCTTTAATAACTTAAGAGACGTCTGTCGGCCGACACTCAAAATTGGATTTATGATGTTACCAATTATTGAATTAAAAATATTCTTCATTGTGCAAAAGATAGATTATTATAGTTGGATAATTGCTAACCTGGATTATTCATAAAGTTTTGTAATGAGAGTCATCAAATTGCGTAATATCAATGAGTTATGAATATTATTTGCGTGCAGGAATAGTGAACTATTTCGAACCCGAAGAACTTTATAACTCGTTGATATTATGTGATATGACGATTCGTAATAGAAAGTTTATGAATAATCCAGGCTAATAGGATAAATTAGTCTTTGCGTCCCATAATGTAGCCGATCAACAGGGTACAGAACGCTGCTCCGCCAATATAAGGCCATGGATTGTTATGCACATTTTGATCAATTTCAGTCGCAATTTCTTTAACTTTATCTTCACTTATTTCACATACTTTTGATGCGGTATCTGTAGCAGATTTCTTAAATGAATCAACTGAATCTTTAGAATCAAAACTAGCAAAAGTCTCCTTTATATTCTTATACTTGTTAGACAACAAGTCTTGAATTTCTTGCTTTTTACTTTTTGCAGCATCATCAAGCATTTTTAATGCTTCAGACAGCTTATCATTGCTTGAGCTTGTCTTTTCCATGTCACGTTTTCCCCTTTTCTAAAGTTTAAACATTTGTTCATATACCAACGGTGAGTAATCACAATATCTGGCGACACTCCTGCTGTTAATTAGGTTAGTAGTAAAAAAATATCGACATCAATATTGACTAAGACATTTCAATACGGAAAATGTTCAAACTAATGGAACAAAATAATATTTTGAAACATCAATCTACATATCCGATCACTCGACATCCTACACCAAGTGAGCAGGCAATTCAAATTGAAAGCAATATTTTATGATATCACATTGTCACATGGGTAGATAACCATTACTTTGTTTTTTCAATTAGAAATGATCGGCGCAAATAGATACGATCAGTGATCACAACCAGAATAATTTTAAAATAGGAAGAAATCGAAATGACTACAAGTTTGCAAAAACTAAAAAATACGAGTTACCTAACTATTTTCATAACATTGATTGCTATGATAAATCCCGTTGCCAAAGCATCTGAACTACCAATCAAAGATCTAAAAAATGGTATATACGCGGACATAAAAACTTCAAAAGGATCGATTCTCTTGGAATTATATTATCAAAAGGTTCCACTTACCGTTGCTAATTTTATTGGATTAGCTGAAGGAACAATTGATTCCAATAAACCTGAAGGAACCAAATTTTATAATGGATTAGTCTTTCACCGGGTTATCCCGAATTTCATGATACAAGGGGGTTGCCCACTCGGCAATGGAACCGGCGGTCCAGGGTATAAATTTCCTGATGAATTTGATCCATCCCTTAAACACAGCGGTCCAGGCATACTTTCGATGGCAAATTCAGGGAAAGACACAAATGGCAGCCAATTTTTCATCACTCATAAAGCGACTCCCTGGTTAGATAACCGGCATTCAGTATTTGGAAAGGTTTTGCAGGGCCAAGACGTTGTTGATAAAATCGCGAAAAACGATAAGCTTGAGACAATGAATATCATTAGAGTCGGTGATGACGCAAAGAATTTCAAATCAGATAAGGCGAGTTATGATAAACGACGAAACTCAGTTAAAAACGAGCAAAAACAGACGGAAAAGGCGGCCCAGGCAAAGATCGACGCTATCATAAACGAAAAATGGCCAAACCCGATTAAAACGACATCTGGTTTAAGATACGTCGTATTGAAAGAAGGTACTGGCAATAAACCTAAAAAAGGAACCAAAGTAAAGGCCCATTATACCGGAACGCTTGTTGACGGAAAAAAATTTGACAGTTCGCGTGATCGTAATCAACCGTTTGAATTCAATGTGGGTGCTGGCCAGGTTATTAAAGGTTGGGATGAAGGATTTTTAGACATGAAAAAGGGAGAACAACGCATATTGATCATTCCATATCAATTAGCTTATGGCGAACGCGGAGCTCCGCCACGAATTCCGCCTAAAGCAACACTTATTTTTGATGTTGAACTACTTGATTTTTAATCAATGACATGAATCCGTGATGGATTTTTGATGTTGATGCAGCCGAACGCAGTGAGACAGGCTCTACAGAACAACAGAGTAATAAGCATAACGAATGGCAACGTATCAAATTTTAGCTGTAGTAGCAACTACAGCTGATGCCGTCTGTGGGAGAGACGGCCTGATTCCCTCGGGGCATCAGGAGCGAGCCAAGCGAGAAAAGCTGAACAGATGCTCAGCAATACTAGTGAAGTGCCAACCGTCAACAGTTTGATAATAGAGCAGACCTGTCTCGACGTAGTTATACCAAACGCGGGCGGATGCATAGAAAAAAAGCAGTTCTGCCAGAGCAAAATAATCGCTAAAATGTAAGATGCCTTTTAAGTATGCCGACAGCCATCAGGATTTCGACAGGTTTCTGTAAAGTTGTTGCCTGAAATGAATAACCAATGTCGAAAAACCTACTGCTTGCAGTAAAACTGGATTATTTAGGAATTTGTATTGTAAGTTGTTGTTAATGCTGGAAAAGCACATAATCAATGAAACCATTGTCATGGAGGAGCGTGAGTTTGTAGTCCCGTCTTCAGGCGGAAGTGTTAGCGATGCTTCAGGGAGCGTGTAAAAACACCGGATCGCTGAAGCTCTCCGAAAACTTCCGCTTAAAAGCGGGACTACGAACGAGCTGCAATTAAATTTATAACATAGGAGGTTCAACAGGAGGATTAATTTTGCCAATCTTAGCGATAAAACCCCGGCATAGCCGGTTAAGTCCTTTTATACTTAACATCACGGATTCAGGAATGATATTATAGACTCGTTATTGGCAATCAGCCTTCGGAAGACTCGACCTTTTCTGTTTTTTTTGTTAATCGGCGCTATCTTAGCCTGCATTATTCATAAACTTTTGTAGTGAGAGTCATCAGATTGCGTGAGATGAATGAGTTATGAATTTCATTTGCGTGCAGAAATAGTGTTGAAAATTCGCCATGGTGGAAACTATTTCGACCCCGAATAACTTCACAACTCGTTGATATTATGTGATATGATGACTCGTAATAGAAAGTTTATGAATAATGCAGGTTAGAGCATGATAAAAACTAACTTGGTATTTTTGCATCTCATTTTTAGACCAGATTTGATCTCGTTTCGGTCAAAAAATCATCGAAATAGTTCGCTATTCATGTGGCTTTTCTTGGTCAGCGTAATCAAATCTAACCCAAAACTGAGTGCAAAAACAATATTGATACAATTCGATAGGATTATACCGAAAGCCATCAGGTTTTCGACAGGTTTCTGTAAAATCACTGCCTAAATTGACAAACGAATGTCGAAAAACTTACTGCTTGCAGTATATACCAACTTATTTTTTATCAGGCCCTTAGAATAATTAGCCCATTTTTCTCACCAACGTCGTAACGAGAGGACTTAGATTGCGTCATTTGAGTATTTTACAGATGGATTGAGAATGATTCCGCTGTCCGGCAGAAAGACACACTAAATCCGATAGTCAAGGTAAGATGCTGAAATAATGTGATATACGTGCTCAAAGTAGCTGCTTTGTGTGAATGCGGGTTAGAGATAGACAATGGTAAATTTAACACAATAAAACCTGAATGAAAACGTGTGTAGCTAAACCGAAAATACTTATCATCGATGATTTAATTGATCCTCGGAATACGCTCAGCTATTTACTCGAATTCGATTATGAAATTGCGACGGCAGATGACGTAAAATCAGGGCTTGAAATTTTTAATAGAATAACGCCTGATTTAGTCATTATGGATATCATGCTCCCAGATAAAAGCGGTATTGACGGATTACGTGAAATTCGAGAAATTGATGCAAAAGTTTCAGTTATAATGTTAACAGGTTATGCCTGTCTGGAAACCGCCCAAAAAGCAATCAGTCTGGGTGCCAATGAATATGTTCAAAAACCATGGAATGCAGAAGAAATCCTGGCATTGGTTAATAAATGTGTCGAGGATACACGAAAAAAGCGAAACATTCTTGACAATGTAAAGAAAATTTTTAAGTTTCAAACTCGTGCAAATACCACCCCGTCCACAGTACCCTACACATCCACCAGTCAATCCAAAACGGTCGGCCCGGGAAAAGTTGTAACTAACGAAGAAAGTGCTGCTATCGAAAAATCAACTTATGATTTCGAATCGACAAAAATTCAACCCGATGATCAGCGGTATCCAGATGATGCAATCGATCTCGACTGGGATCAGGAGTTAGAAAAAGCATCATCGAAAAAGATTCAAAAAGAATCGTCTGAAATCAAGCAAGACACCACGCTTTCATACAGTAAAGGAAGTTTAATTCCCGGCTATGAAATGTTAGAGTTGCTCGGTGAAGGTAATATGGGCCTTATCTATCTAGTGCGAAATGTTAAAACATCTAAAAAATATGCCCTCAAAGTCATAAAAACCTATGGCCGTGATAACAAAGCTAAAAAACGTTTAAAAGAACGTTTTTTCCACGAAGCCGAAGCCACCGCGGCAATAAAGCATCCAAACATAATCGAGATCGTTGAGATTCAACTCAACCCGGATTTGAAAAATAGTTATATCGTCATGGAATTTGTAGAAGGTGAACCGTTGAGTGTTTTTATTGACGAATGTCGCGTGCTTAAATATACACAGAAAGCAGAAATCATTACTCAAATCGCAGATGCCTTAGCTGCTATTCACACCCATGATATATATCACAGAGACATAAAACCATCAAATATCATTGTCGATAGAAATCTGAATATTAAGCTCATGGACTTCGGTGTAGCAAAGCTGCCAAGTTCAATGCTGACCATGACAAGTGACCTCCTTGGAACTCCAGGCTATATGGCTCCAGAATCATTTGTCTCCTCACAAGTCGATCACAGAGCAGATTTATTTTCACTGGGTATTTTGACCTATGAGTTTTTTCTCGGCGAACATCCGTTTGAAACGGATAATTATGTTCAAGCCTATCATCTCATCACGACAGCGGACCATATACCTCCATCAAAAATAGCGTTAGATTTTCCTAAGGATTTGGAACAAATCATTGAAAAAATGTTAAAAAAAGACCCAGAAAAACGCTACAATAGTGCCGCAGAAGTAGCTGCTGATTTAAGAATATTTGTCAAGTCCCTATCTGACGAAAGTCACCCCAGCCTTCACTAAATCGACATTTAGCTACATCTCAGCAGGCCAGTTTTCCCACCTGACACCTGACACCTGACACCTGACACCTGACACCTGACACCTGACACCTGACACCTGACACCTGACACCTGACACCTGACACCTGAAACCTGAAATCTCTTACCATTCAAATAAGCCGATTAACTCAATTTATTATGAGCGGGCTAAGTGCTCTCGCGACGAATCGCATGAATTAATCAGGTTAGGGATTTGTTCCCCAGATTTCGAGGTCTCGAAATAATGCTCTGCCTCTATTCTCTGTTAAAAATACTGCTGTATCGGCAATATCCTTACCATTCAATCCGACGCCCTTTCCAGAATCAGGAGCATCACCAAAACAAATCGATGAAGGCGAAATTGATGTTACTCTGATATTAAATTTGCGGACTTCCTTACGCAAGGCTTCCGTAAATCCCAACACACCAAATTTTGATGCGTTATATGCAGATGAACCTGAATCAGCTCGATGACCCGACGTCGATGCCACATTAATAATTAATCCATCGCCGGATAACTTTATCAGCGGCAGCAACTTGTGAGTACATAAAAATGTGCCGTAAAGATTAACATTGACAACATCAAAAAACAATTTGGGTTCCATAATTTCGACCGGTTGCGATTGGACCAGCCCTGCGTTGTTAATGAGTACATCAAGTTTATTATATTTCTTCCTCAAATAATCTTCTAATTCCTGTGTATTTTCTTCATCCGTTACATCGTGTATAAATGAATCACAATTGATTTGCCTTGCAGTCGCAGATAATTTTTGACTGTTTCGCCCCGTAATAACCACCTGATCACCGTTATCCGTAAATGCATTTGCAAATTCCACTCCTAACTTCCCATATCCCCCTGTAATAAGTATACATTTATCCGCCATTCTAAGAATTACTCCTTGTTAATCGCTTCATCCAAAAGTCTAATTGAACCCTCGAAAATGCAATGTTGTGCGAGCAAAGACACTTTTTCAAGAGACACGTTATATTTAATCCTCAATATAGATTATAATATCGAGTAAAGCGGAATTACAGAAAGTTTTATACAGAATTAAATTAACCGGCTTTGCCGGAGTTTTTGTTTGCAAATAGTAACGACTTAGAATACAAGTGCTTATAAAATCAAATCAACGCAAAACACGGACGGGGTTAGGTTTGTAGTCCCGTCTTCAGGCGGAAGTTTTAACGACGCTTCAGCGAGTGTATGGCACCTAGCGACTCGCTAAAGCTCATCGGAGACTGCCGCCTGAAGACGGAACTACAAACGCACGCTCCTCCAGGATAATGATTTCATTAAATATGTACTTTTATCGCAATTATAACCACTTAGAATTCAAATTCCTATACTATTCAATTATACTGCAAGCAGTAGGTTTTTCGACATTCATTATTCATTTCAGGCAACAATGTTACAGAAACCTATCGAAAACCTGATGGCTGTCGGTATTACCTGATTAATTCATGCAATTTCATCACGAGAGTGCTTAGGGCTCACAAATAAATAACCTGGATAATTTCGCGCTCAGATTTATGTCAGGTTTGGGCGATCTGAATGGCGAAAAGCAGCAGGAATATTGCAATATTTCAATGATTTATGGAGGTTTGGAGGATGCAGAAATAGTATACTATTTCGAATTCTCCAGCTCTTCATAAGTCTTTTATGTGAAGCAAACTATGTGCTCATAGTAGAAACCACGTGAATTAATCAGGTTAAACTGCCTGGATTTTAACAAATTTAAGGAACTATAATTTTGTCTAATTTTCAAAAAAAAGAATTGTCCCAATTAAACATCTGGTTTATGGCGATTCGACCCAAAACATTATTTGCTGGAATCGCACCGGTACTAATGGGCACAGCGATAGCCTATAAAGATGGATTGAATCATTGGCTGTCAGCAGCAATTTGTTTGCTGATTGCTGTTTCGATTCAGATTGCAACAAATTTTGCGAACGACTATTACGATTTTATAAAGGGGTCGGATTCGGAAAAACGACTCGGACCAACCCGGGTAACTCAGGCGGGCCTTGTAAAACCTCAGACAATGAAAAACTCGTATATCATACTGATGATCATTACGGGATTGCTGGGGCTCTTACTTTTTAAACGTGCAGGCTGGCCAATCATTATCATTACAATCATATCGATTGCTTCAGGAATTCTCTATACCGGAGGTCCCTATCCATTGGGTTATAATGGATTGGGAGATATTTTTGTACTTATATTTTTTGGCCCCGTAGCACTTGCCGGGACATACTTCGTTCAAACATTAACCCTGGATTTTAATATTATTATCATTGGCTTTGGCCCCGGATTAATATCAATGGCGATGTTGGCAGTTAATAATCTTCGGGATATCGAAGAGGACAGATTATCAGGAAAACGTACCCTCGCTGTCGTTTTTGGAAAAACATTTGCTAAATGGGAATATCTCCTGGGTATCGTTTTGGCCTGTTTGCTACCCATCTACATATTCATGACCTACAAACCCTATGAATACTGTGTTATAAGCAGCTTAATATTGCTACCTGCTACCCCCGTGATTAAAACTGTGTTTACTAATACAGATGGAATAGCACTCAATAATTCGCTTGCCTATACTGGCAAACTGCTGCTGCTCTACAGTATCCTATTTTCGCTAGGCTGGATTGTTTAACTTAGGGAGTGATCAAACATGCTAATATCGAGCCCCGCCACCGGATCGGAAATTATGACCTACCGGGGTGATGTCATTCAATTTTCATTGACAACACGTCAATTGGGTGAGGGAAACGCCTGGATAAGAACGACCTTGAACCACGGTGAAAAAAATCGACGGGATATCATTAATCACGTGGAATTTGGGAAACCTAAAAAGAATGATGGTTGGTTTGATTTCCCCTTGAAGAAAGAAAGTAAGAATCGGTACAAAATCTCCTTGCCAATGCTAGCCGTGGGCTATTTCCAGGCAAAAGTATTTTTCCTTCCCGAAAATTCAGACGATCCTATATGGCCTGACGGGGACAATATCTACATTAAAATAGAACCCGCGGATACCTGCTGTGCGAACATTGTTTACAACGCATTTGTTCGCCAGTTTATCTCTACCAAAGAAAAAGACGCTCCGCTCAGTAATGACGAAAAAAAGTCAATAACTGCATTGGCAGAAAAAGGTTATACAGTCATACCTCCTTCAGGTACTTTTCGCGATTTAATTCAGCAACTTGACTTTATCTTCGACACACTGGGTTGCAGAATCATTCAACTTCTACCCATCCATCCTGTACCAACCCTGTACGGGAAGATGGGAGCATTTGGCAGTGCATTTGCTTCTTTGGATTTTTTTGATGTCGATCCAAGCCTGGCAGAATTTGATACCAAACATTCTCCATTTGCACAATTTGTAGAACTAGTTGACGCAGTGCACCATAAACACGGAAAAATCTTTCTTGATATCGCCACAAACCACACCGGCTGGGCATCTAAACTTCAGAATCATCATCCCGAATGGTTTGTACGTGAACAAAACACCTCTTTTTTTTCACCCGGTGCCTGGGGAACAACATGGGAAGATTTGATAAAACTCGACTACAATCACCATGAATTATGGAACTACATGGCTGACATGTTTTTATCGTGGTGTCGAACCGGTGTCGATGGCTTCCGCTGTGATGCGGGTTATAAGATCCCTGTTCCAGTCTGGCAATATATTGTAGCTAAGGTTCGATTGGAATTTCCCGATACACTATTTCTGCTGGAAGGCTTAGGCGGTTACGTTCATACAACCAGGGAATTAATGACAACCGCAAATATCAATTGGGCGTATTCGGAATTATTTCAAAATTATGATAGAAATCAAATCGAACACTACCTTCCTGGCGCGCTGGACATATCTGAAAAACAGGGACTATTGATCAATTTTTCTGAAACTCACGATAACAAACGATTGGCCGCAACATCATCCAAATTTTCCAAATTAAGGACTGCATTAGCAGCATTGACATCGATAAATGGTGGATATGGTTTTGCAAATGGGGTGGAGTGGCTTGCGACCGAAAAAATTAATGTCCATCAGTCGAATGACCTGAATTGGGGCAGCCGAACCAACCTGATCTCTTTTATTTCAAAGCTAAGTAATTTATTGAAAAATCATTCCGCATTCAATAAAGAATCTGTGCAGCAGATGATACAACGCGGTGAAGGTAACAGTCTAGCCATTGTTCGCCGTAACGAGAAAATGAAAAGTAAGGTATTAGTCCTGATAAATTTGGACCACGACAAATCCAATCCAGTCAAATGGAAAACAGAGGACGTAAATTGGAATGCAACCACTGTTATCGATCTTCTTACAGAAACAAAAATCAAATTCAATAAAGAGGGAATATTTCATACAATTCAGCTTGAACCCGGATCAGTATTATGCCTGGAAAATCAGCACGAACAATCGAAGAAGATTATCAGGAACTCCTTTCAATCACTGGATAATAATATTCAACAGTCGCTAAAAGCAAAAGCTCTATGCATATACTATTCATTAAACAATTATGGAAATTGCCAAGAACGTGATACCGACACTTTAGTCGAAAAATTATTTAATGATCCGATGGATTATTGTCGCTCTGTTAATTCATCAAAAACGAGTCAAACAAACGTCGTTCATTGGAATGTACCGGAAGATGCAAACAGAGAAGTCATGATTCCACCGAATCATTTTGTTTATGTCAATACAAATGATTATTTTCAGTTACAGATATGTCAGGAAGGAAGAGTTATATTTTCTGAATTTAGCCTTCCTCAAAAAAACAAATCCCAATTCAGTTTGGTTTACCCGATTCCTCTGCCCGATTCCCATAGGCATGCAACCTTAAAACTAACGATATTCGCCTCAGCAAAAATTCAACGTTTCAACGGTCAATTACTCCATTTGACATCCTTAAATAATACACGAGTTCAACGATGTTTTTCCAGAGATGAAATAATAAAGAATCATTTATCCGTGCTTGCCACAAATGGCCGAGGAGCAATGGCGACAGTAAATGCTTCATGGGGGACGCTAACCAGTAAATATGATGCGTTACTAGCGGGAAATCTAAACCCCGATTATCCGGATGATCGTCAAATCATGTTAACCCGCTGTCGATTATGGGTGGTATCCAGAGACTATTCTTATGAAATAAATGATAATCTTATCCACCAACTTATTCACAATGATGATAACACGATGTTATGTGAGTACGTCGTCCCTGTAGGTAACGGACAAACTCGCGAGATTTGCATTCACTTAGCCATGATGCAAAATAGAAATGCGATCAAAGTCACATTTTATTGTAAGCAATCCAGCAACAAAACTTCCTCAGAATCCGACCAAAAGCCTCCGATTAAATTAATCATCAGACCTGACCTAGAAGATCGCAATTTTCATGAGGATACCAAAGCCTATGCAGGTCCGGAGGCCGCTTGGGAGAATGCAGTTTCACCTCTTAAAGATGGGTTCACATTTTCACCAAATGTATCCCATTCCCTGAAAGTGACAGTGTCAGAAAGCCAGTTCCACCCGGAACCGGAATGGGAATATATGATCCACCATTCTATTGAAAATGAACGAGGGTTAAATCCAACATCAGATTTATTCAGCCCGGGGTATTTTTCAGTTGAGCTTAAGGAAAAGACCCCGTACACATTATTAGCTTCAATAAAAACCAAATTTGAAAATTACATTTCTCCCGACGAAATCACGGAAAAATCGCATCCAAAATTTACAGCGAAAAAAGAACCCCTATCGCGTTCCTTAATTGATTCATTGTCAATCGCCTTAAAACAGTTTGTTGTAAAACGAACCCGTCATAAAACCATTATTGCCGGTTACCCATGGTTTTTAGATTGGGGCCGCGATACACTGATTTGCAGCAGAGGAATGATCGCAGCCGGATACTTTGAGGAGACCAAAGCCATACTGAAACAATTTGCCCAATTTGAAGAACACGGTACAATTCCCAATATGATCCGTGGGAATGATATCCGGAACCGCGACACCTCAGATGCGCCATTGTGGTTGATTGTAGCCGTCTCCGATTATATCAATACAACAAAAAGTGATGAAATTTTAGACATGGACTGTGATGGACGGTCATTAATGAAAATTTTAGAATCCATTATTAACGCCTATAGTCTCGGAACGCCTAATGGAATTGTGATGGATAATAACTCCGGATTAATATTCAGCCCAGCCCACTTCACCTGGATGGATACAAACCACCCGGCCGGAACACCACGGCAAGGATATCCAGTTGAAATCCAGGGGTTATGGTATGCAGCACTTAATTTCATGTCGAAATATACCGGTAACCATCAATGGCGGAACCTTGCCGGATTAATCAAAGAATCCATAAAAAATTTGTATTATAATAAGGAACTGGGATACCTCTCAGATTGCCTGCATGCTCAACCGGGTCAGGCAGCCTCGGAAGCGACAGCAGATGATGCCCTTCGTCCCAATCAGCTTTTCTGTATAACCCTTAACTCCATTTCAACCAAAAAGATCACAAAAAATATGTTGGCTGCATGCGAAAAACTACTAATACCCGGCGCAATTCGCAGTTTAGCAGATCAACCCGTCAACTATCCGCAACCGGTTATTTACAATGAAAAGATTATAAACGATCCCGTCAATCCATATTGCGGACACTATCTTGGAGATGAAAACACCTCTCGCAAGCCGGCTTACCATAACGGCACAGCATGGACATGGGTATTCCCATCCTATGGAGAAGCGTTATTAAAGACATTTGGAAACGGGATAAAAGGTAAAGTAAGGTCGATTTTAAGCAGCAGCACAGAGATTATAAACAAACGATGCATTAATCAGGTACCCGAAATTCTCGACGGCAATTTCCCGCATCACCAACGAGGATGCCTAGCACAGGCATGGGGCGTTAGTGAGTTATACAGAGTACTAAAGCTGCTAAACTAACCAATGCAAAATCCGGACTACTATCCGTAACAATCTTGTTTTTTTAGCAAGTATTTACGAGGTAATTAATAATTTCAATAAGCTCCCCACTCCATAGTTCATTCCACAACGGCAGATCGGTGCCGGCAGAAATTATGGGTGAAATTCATTTAAGAGCACAGTTAATTTATTTGGGGTTGAATTGCCGTTATTTTGGAGTTCAAGCTTCAGCTTGCTTATTTAAGTCCTTCAAAAAAATGAAACTCCTAGGCGCAAGCCCACGAGGTATCTAAATAAAAAAAACCAAATCGGAACGACGCAAGCATCGGGGAATTAAACCCTCAAACTGATAAAAACCAAGCTGAAGCTTGAACTCCAAAATAACGGCATCCATGACAAACTGTACGAATTATTAATGTAAATTTGTCAAATCTAATGCTTAAAAATGAATCACCCATAATTGCTGCGGTGCCGGGCTGAATCATAAGCGTGTTGTTTGTCTATTTCAAGTTTTTTGATCCTCCTCCCAGAAGAAACCTGTGAACCGTGAACAGAGACAGTATGTTCAGTGGTTGAATCCCTGTAAGACCCAAAAAAACAACTCTATAAGACGGTTTAATGTTCTTAGTTTTTAACCGCTGAACCTTGAACTTTGAACCCCGAGAACGGTTACCTTTGCTTTTCATCCGTGTTGATCCGTGAAAATCCGTGGTTAAGTTAAATTTTGGTTCTGCTCTACAGCAGAATGCCGCGCTAAGAAATTCCGTAGTGAAAATAGATTGGCCTTAACCCTGTTCATTTTTTGGACAGGCATTGTCCATATTCTGGACAACTCAATGATAACACTCATTTTAGACGCTTCCATTGAGGCTATTCAATGTTTGGCACAAAACCTTCTATGGATCATTTAAATAGTTTATTTTACCACCGATATTCACGGATTTTTTCACCGAGGAAACAATTAGATAAAATTCCATGTATTTCCGTGAGGCTCAGTGGTTAAATTTAAATATTCGTATTATCTCCAGCGTGTCTCGTGGTAGCTGCAAAGAGCGACGACGGATGGGCAAATAAAAAATTAAAATGCTGCAAAAAAACAACACTTTTTAATGAAAATTTAAAAATATCACTTGCATAATTTCATTTATTTGAAAACATTAACAGCTTTGATGAATATACCCGTAAACGAGTGGGATCCGTAATATTTACTCATGTTTTCTCCCCCTCAAAATGGCTAAATAAAAGCGATTTTCACCTAGGAAACACACAGAATTTTCACTGACTAGATCAATAAGGGGTTAGTTTTTACTGGTCACTGATAACCGTTCACTTGTTTTTCATTCGTGTTGATCCGTTTGTAATACATAAAAGTTTTCGGAAAAGAGTCTGAGAAAAATCCCTTTTTCAAAATGGTTTCTCTCAGCATAAGCATCGCGAATTAAAATTGTTTTCATCCGTGCCGATCCGTGGTAAAAAATAAATCGTTTTTCATTCGTGATAATTTGTGGTTAACCAAACAAAAAAAAGCATCTCATTATGAAACCTGCAAACTTCTTTACTTATCTACGCCTCGCCTCCTTCATCTTTCTATATTCAATTGTA
>JAJFLO010000125.1 GCA_021772675.1 Verrucomicrobiota bacterium
ATCTTATTTAAAATACTATAACTAATTTACCTTAAAACACTTACAACTCAAATACCCGCCCGTATTGATCGAATGCCCGCGATCCGAGGTTGGCTGGAGAAATCGTTGCAATTGACTGAATTCATGGACGTTATGGCTAAGAATCGGCACTCACACTTTGAATACACACTCCGATCAAGATGATCGCTTATCGTGCTGAAACAGCCATGGCCAATATAATGAAAGTCCAACCATTACATCCACTGAAGCAAGAGTTATTCTCAGGGAACTGTACAACAACGAAGCTGATATTGTTCCAGACGAAAAGGAAAAAACTCTGACCGTCAGTGTCCATGTAGCTGCCAATTCAGCAATCAACAAAGCAATTACGAAGTTGCTTGAACAGTTAAACCAAACAGTGTTTCCGAGCACAGAACTGCAATTACGTTACAAAAGCACTATACCTGCCATCAGGGGACTCTCATAAAATTCTCTGGGTAAAGTCTTCTGAAGTTATTTTGGTGGAGCCAAATATGTGCCCGTAGTAGGATCCGGATGAATTAATCAGGCTAAAACCCTAAAGAAAACTTTTCGTGTTTTTTAGCATATTTAGCGAGGAACATCTTTTTAATTTTCTTTTTTTACGAATGCTTTGAATGATTCGTTATGGAGTATGGCGGGGTGAATGGCATAGCTGAAATCATCGGTGTTATAATCGATAACAGCGCCAATGCTTAGAAGCTCGGCACCGAAGAAACGAGAATTTGCTATACCGGTTACAGAGCGATCGCTGTCGATGAGAAAACTCTCATTTCCTGAATTGTGTATGGCTTTTAACAGTGGATAATAAACTTCATGGGGAATCAACATCTTTTCATAATAGGCTCCCAGTCGTTTAACAGCAATCTCAGCACAGTTCTTATCGATTTTGTCTAACTTCAGCGATCGCGCGGCCAATTGAGCATTGTGAATCAATAAAAGAAAATCCCGATAGATTCCACCCGACATCCGTGCTAAATCATCAACGATAGATTCTGACGTGAAAACAAGATTAGTATCAATTCGCTTATTGACAAATTTCCGAAGTTGAATTAATGCCGCATCCTTTTTTGAAGTCTTTTTCCCAAAGCCAATTGGGGCAAGTGTGTAACAGTGCTCAAAATTGTTCTCTATGTGCAGGGGGGGGAGCTTCAATGCAATTGGCACGGAAAATATTATATTTGCTCGTAGAGATTTGAAGATATCTGCACCATCATAAAATAGTTTAGCAGCAACATCGGCAGGCATATGATCGATATTATCAATAGTGATTATCAAATGAGGCGACTTATCAATTCGCTTCAGTGACACTCTTGCATCATCAAGCAGCACATTAACCTGATGCAGCATATCAGTAGTATATGAATGAAGTTTCTTACGCATTGCATCTCGGTGGACAGCACTGGCGATCATCATTGATTTTATGCGATTCAGCAATTGGATCGGCATCCAAAAAAAACCATAAAGTGACTGCATGTCAGTACCGGTTTCAGATCGTATTTCTTCTTTGATTCGTTCAGGATCATCAAATGCTTTCTTTGAAAACCAATCTGTAATATCAATAACGATATTGCCAGTTAGTGGCCACTTCTCTAAGGAAAATTTGCGTAAAATATTTTCGACTAGCCACACCATGATATCAATATGATCGCAATCCCGTAATACGTGATTTGATATCGGGAAATAAAGCGGGGTAAACGTACCACTAAGGACATGTTGCAGACGCTTTAATTCAGTCGATTTCCCACAACCTCGATGACCGGTAATAATGATTTTTTTGAAATCGTCGGCTAATCTTGCGACATCTCTGAGTTGAAGTTCTAATTGATCTAATAACAGAGAATTATTGGTGTCTTTTAAATCCAGGTAACGACAATCATCGGGCTGAAGAGCACCAATGGAAATACACGGTGAAATATCGTTAAGATTTTGAGCTGGTTTGAAATCATTCATAAGTTGATTGTAATATTGGAATTTAACATCAATTTATTACGCTTTTTGAGACCTTTTTGAATTGAATAAAACGAGTGTGTATTCGAAATTTAGCCTGATTAATTCACGCGATTCGTCGCAAGAGCACTTAACTCGCTCATAATAAGGCGATTAGTGAAGAATTCACGGTGAAAGTGAATTTACATTCACTAAGATGTGAAGTCGAACTAAACGCATTATTTGAGCAGAGATTAGAGTTCGTAGCAGAATACTGGTGAATTATTCAGGTTAGGTGTCTCTGTTGAACTTCTGGATTAGGTAAAAGTAACGCGGTTCCACGCAAAGCGGGACTAAATCTGTGATTTAGCCACATATTATTCATCCAGGCCGATTAACTTTTTGTCACTCACATGTTGAATACACACACTATAAAATGTTCGTTAACGGACTGTGGAAAAATATTCTAAAAAGTTAGGTTGAGATAGTAAATATTCAAAATGATAACACACTTCTTTTTATTAATTATTAGTTTATGCATACTTATCAAATCGGCGGATGTCTTTATTGATAATTCTGTAATTATTGCAAAACGATTGCATATCTCAAAAATAGTTATTGGTCTGACTATCGTATCAATTGGCACATCGCTACCAGAACTGGCAATCTCTGCCGCCGCCGCAGTTAAAGGACATTCAGAAATCGCCCTTGGCAACGTTGTTGGCTCTAATATATGCAATATTGGTATTATTTTAGGGATTACAGCGCTTATTGCACCAATAGTATGCCCGAGACGGAATATTGAAAGCGAAGGCTTTTTAATGCTGGGTATTACCATTCTATTTTGGGTTCTTTCAGCGATAATGGGCGAAGTTACTCGATTGGTTGGCGGTATATATATCATCAGTTTTATTATTTTCTTAGTTTATCTGATAAAACGTAAGCCACTTGATGGCCATGATGTTATCAGTGAAGCTGCTTCAGATTCAATTGAAGAAGATGATTCGAATATTACTGTTGAAACGGAATTACACGATTCAGATTCTTCCGTTTCAGTTCTTCTTTTCAAAATTGCTCTAGCACTAATTACACTGCTTATAAGCAGCAAATTTATGATTGAATCAACCGTAGGCCTGGCACGCGGCTTTAATGTAAGTGAACATATTATTGCTCTTTCTATGATTGCGTTTGGTACATCATTGCCAGAGTTATCCGTTTCAATAACAGCGATTAAAAAGAATCATGCGGATATTCTTGTCGGCAATATTATGGGATCGAATATTAGTAATATATTATTAATTCTTGGAGTTACATCATTGATTCGACCAATCCCGATTGATGCAATCACCTTAAAATTAGACTATACAATGATGGTGTTTCTGACATCATTAATGACATTGTTTCTCTATCAGAAAAATGGAATTAATCGTGCAAAAGGTATCGTCTTTCTCTGTTTGTATGGGGTGGTACTTTGGCGATGTATCAGTATTTCGTAAAGCGAATCCCACGAAATGCGCGAAAAAGGAATTTTATTATACCAATTAAAATTGCCTAATAAGTATTTGTTTAGCGGTTGTTGGAGTTCACTACTTCAGTTGTGCTGATATATTGTTTTAGAAACACAGCTAAAGCAGTGAACTCCAACAGCCCATTCGTGCTTACATAGACAGGCGCTAGATAGGAGTCTGTTCCGAAATCACTAAAAGTGAAGCGGCGTTGCCGCTGCACTAAAACTGCTAACGCAGTTTTGCCGTCTCGTTTCACTCGGCTCTTGGCTGCTACTTGTTTAGCGGGATAAAAACTAAATTATAATGGGGATATCATGGAAGTAAGAGTTCGATTTGCACCGTCGCCGACCGGCCAAATTCATATTGGCAATATCCGAACAGCAATTTTTAACTGGCTTTATGCACGTCATCATAATGGAACATTTCTGGTCCGGGTTGAAGATACAGATCGTGAACGGTCAACACAGGAAGCCATTGACATCCTATTTGCTGAGTTGAAATGGTTGGATATTGACTATGACGAAAATCTCCTTTATCAAAGTGAGCAAATAAAACGTCATCTTACTCATGCGGAAACCATGTTAGCTAATAATCATGCTTACAGGCATGCAAAAGGTGAGGGCGGTGAAGCCGTTTTATTTAGTATTCCATGGGATGATGCAGGATTCAATACTATTAGAAATTGCGGTCAAACAGAACTCCCGATCCACACTGAAGAACCGGTAAAAATCAGCAAGCATGGAGTGAAATTCGCGTTGATAAGTAGGAAAGGAAAACCGGTCCCCACAGAGGTCTGTTTAGCGGGATTTAAGAATTTAAAAATATATGATGCCAACAATCAATGCTTATTTGACATAAAAGATGCAATCGAGTCCATTTTAGACAAATCAAAGGCATGTGAGATTCAAAACGGACAAAGGCTGTCATTCACAAGACGAGAAGTCTATTTTAAGGATCTCATTAAAGGCGAATTATCCAAGCCTTTGGACAGTATGAAAGATTTTGTGATTGTTCGTGGGGATGGATCACCCGTATTTCACCTAGCGAATGTGAGTGATGATATCGAACAAAACATTACCCATATTATTCGAGGTGATGATCATATTGAAAATACCTATCGCCATACATTGCTGTTTCAGGCAATTAATTCAAATATTCCCAATTTCGCTCACATTCCTATGATCATTAATCAACAAGGCAAACCCTACAGTAAACGAGATGGAGATGCATTTCTTAGTGAATTAAGAGATGCAGGTTATTTGCCGGAGGCTGTTTTCAACTACCTGACGCTGCTCGGTTGGTCACCGGGTGACGATTCTGAAAAAATGGGACGAGATGAACTTGTTTCTCGATTTAATTTTGAACGTGTTCAACGTTCCGCAGCCCAAATGGATCTAAAAAAATTAGCGAATCTAAATGGTCAATACATGGCTGAAATTCCTCAGGAAGTATTTTTGCAACAGGCTAATGAAATTATTAGCTCATTACCGTGGGGAAAAAATATTGATTCCAGTTACTTGTCTGAGGTAGCAGTATTAATGCAATCCAGAACCAAAACATTTAATCAGATTGAAGATTGGGCATATTTTTTCACTGAGAATCTAACGTTTGACGAATCAATGGTTGAAAAACAGCTGCGAAAACCGGGAATCAAAAAAGCATTTGTGGATCTTCATGAGCAACTTTTAACACTAGAGTTTGATCTTGTTAAAATTGAATCTTGCATTTTGTTCATTACCGAATCAAACGGCATAAAAGTCGGAAAATTAAATTTACCACTTCGTATTGCGCTAACTGGATCAAAAATTGGCGCTGGAATCTTTGAGATTATTTTTGTCCTTGGTAAAGACACCGTTATTAAGCGCCTGAATTATGCGATCGACAATTTAGTATAGATTAATAACACGTTATTAACAATTGCATTTCAATTGTTATTGACAATCTTCATAAACTTCTCTATCCCAACCAGATAAACGATAAATAAGCCTTATCATAAGCTGCACTTAATTATACATAAGATGTATTATGCGACGTTATTGTGCTCCTTTTAGTGCTGGAAATTATACGGAAAATTTATAGAGTTTTCCGAGATTTAATGCTAAAAACATTTACACAAAAAATCCTGCAACGAGTGGATCAAGACCCACATTTCACACCCTTTTCGATGGCTTTGAATTCTTTTTTAGTGCGGGCAGAATTTTTTAATTATTTTTCTTTTTTGGAGCTGAACTCTGGCGGTTTGCAATGATATATATTGGTCATGGAAACATCAACTATCATCCAGGGCTACCAGATAGATGGCAAAGATATAGCAATGATACAGGATCTGTGCCGAAACCACCGGGAGTGGAGCCGATACTGCCTGAGTCGTGAGCTTGCAACACGTTGGTGCTGGAGGAACGGAAAAGGTCTGCTCAAGTGTCAAATCTCACACTCTACCCAGATATGCAATCAAATTCAACTCTGAAAATTCTCCATCGATATCTGCACTTTCAAAATTGAAAAAAGACATGACAAGACGAGGGTAGAAAGTAACATGGAACACTCAAGGACATGGCGTGCCGTAGCCTTCTGGGCAAGCTTGCTGACAGAGGGGTGATCGAGTGACCCGCCTTGCGTTGTGTTTCGCCCAATCGCTATCGCCATCAAGCGGTCGGGAAGTTGCGCATGACACTAAGCTAATCCACCGTCGCTACATTCCGTGCAGCCGCTTCGAGTGCTTAACGTGAGCACCCCGTCTACCGCTAAACCTTTTTCCCACTTGCTCGCGGCGTACTGATGGCTGCGCGGTTGAGCATCCGCACCTGTTGTGCATCATCAGCAATCAAGGACAGGGACTTCACGGTTTGAACCCGGTCCAATGTCTGGCCATGAGATTGCCGTGTTCGGCGTGGCAACGCATGCT
>JAJFLO010000126.1 GCA_021772675.1 Verrucomicrobiota bacterium
TTTTTCGAACATGTCGGAGTTGGCGCAGAGTGGGATGACAAAATATTGTGGTATGATGCGTTGTCCATCACGATTAGTGAGTTGCCCGGAAGATTGGGTATCAGCTTTTCCTTGAACCACTTGGCAAATAGTTCATGGTTTAATCTCCAGTCTTTCTGGTGCTTTTAAAAACCATTTTCGCCTCCGGCACCCACCCATCTATCGTGATCGCATTCATAATTATCAATCGTTCGCCTTTTCCGGTTGGTTTTTGAACCCAGGGACCGTCTTCACCGAAATACCAAATATAATCATTGCTTGATTCTTGTTTACATATGACTCGTCCAGATAAATTTCGGAACGAATGGTTTCAATGCTATTCCCAGCCAAACGGTTTCCCCTCATCTTTCGCAGATAACGTTGTCGAGCAGCCCCAACATGATCTTTCTCTTTCAGATGTTGAGATCGGGTACCTTTACCAAATTCAAAACCCCATCTATCGAGAGATCTCCCTAATGTAGAAATATGGAATGGCTTATTAGCACCATTCTCTAATAGAAAATCACGAATTTTATTAAGAGTAATATACGCTTCATTCCGGTTTGCTTCTCGAACATAAACCCTAACTTTCTCCTGAAAGGAAGCATCGATTGAATAAGGCTTTCGGCCACGATCACCTGGGGGCCGTTTCAGCGAATTGGGGTTTCGATTATATTCAGCCATGATTCTTTTTGCCGTTGCGACTCCAATATTCATGGCATCTGCTGTTCTTTGAACGCTTGACATAGAGGTATCTTTTCTATTTTTACACCGATCAAAATAATTTTTAACCGAAACAACTAACTTCTTAACTTCCGGCGTAAGTGCCTTTCCTTGAATTGCCATAATACCTCAAATTGTTTTAGAGTTGAAATATTATAACATCATAAAAAAGTATCTCAATTGCGGATAACTATAGTCTATTTCAACACTATCTTGTAGAAGCCTGTTCCCGGTTTCAAAGACCCATACCATCATTAGCTGCAAGCGTCATCGGACATCTTATGACAGCAACATGGCCCGGGAATGTACGTGAGCTTCAGAATATGGCTGAACGGTTTGCCTTAACCGGTTTTTCTACCTTTTTAGAACAATCTCAAATTATTATCAACGAAAGCGAATTTCAAGAAAAATCACTCCCAGAAGTTGTTGCGATGGTTGAGAAAAGAGTAATTGAACACGAATTATGTCGTCAAAATGGAAATATCGACAAAACATATAAAGCCCTCAAGATCCCAAGAAAAACGTTATATGATAAATTTCAAAGACATAACATCAATCAGGCAAGCTTCAGAAATTCATAGAGCTGAAGCAAGATTGATTGATACTTAAGGCATCAGAGCACAGCAGAGCCTCGGGATTTGGCAGAAAAAAAGAGTTCTGTTAAATCTTAAGGTCTTTTTTTCAAGCCCAGTCCTTTTAGTAATTCTTCGAGACTGGCCCAGCAACTGGAATACATGTGAAACAATTCCATTTCTCTCTTTGTCGGGCGATGTCCGAGTGCAAGAAATAATAATAGTGATGCGATAATGGCAATGTAAATCGGAATCGTGACACCTTGCTGAGATTCAGCAAGCAGGTGTCATTGTTTCGTCTATCATTAATTCTGCTGCCCAGCAGAACACAGTGGGGTCGGGGGGGCTGCAAAGTAAATCATGTACAGTGGGCAATAATGAGTAAGACGGCTCTTGGGCGAAACGGCCTTGCTCATTGGCTATTGACGGTCGAATATTGGGTAGAAAATAACCGACAAGAGATAAATCAAATAGCAGGGCATCGGTAACCTCAAAATGATTCAGTAAAAACTCTTGATACCATGGACCTACTGTTGACCTCAACGAATTACACGATTATCCCTTATGTTCAGAAGTTATATTCCGTTTGTACCGACAGAATTTTTCAGGATGTCTTCAAATTGATCCATCCTGGATTCTAATTTTTGGAGCTTACCCAATTCAAAATTTACCTGATCCAGAGACTCTTCTTGCCCATCAATGATTTTTTGTTGCTCCTTCATCCCTTCAATCAAGATGGCAACTAATCGCATATAATCCAATGACTTCGCATCCTTACCATTTTCCTCATACACCACCAGTTCCGGTATCACTTCGCCGACTTCTTCAGCGATCAGTCCAATGTCGTGTTTGCCGTCTGATTTCCAGTCAAAGAAAACACCGCGCAAACGTTGTATCTTCTCCAATGGATATGCAATCGGCTGTATATTTTCTTTGAATCGTGCGGAACTCCTCAACGTCCAGGCATCCGCCAAAGTAGTACCACCAGCCACGATCTCTAAAGTTGCGCTTGGACTCGTCGTGCCAATGCCGACGTTGCCGGTGGCTTCTTTTACTCTCATGATGGAGGTATTGCTGGAGTTATTGATGTCGAGATTATCCCCGGAACCCACACCGATAATGACATTCGAATTTAATCCCGCAACCAAAGAGCCACGGTTAATGACTATATCGTCGTTGCTGTCCATTGAGACGACTTGCTGGCTCTCGGCAGTAGTTCGCTTGAACGTGACATGCTGATAGTTGTCCATGAGCAAGTTTCCGCCGGAGATATGCAATTTTGCTTCCGGACTCATCGTCCCAATGCCAACATTGCCATTATCGTCGACGGCAAGTGATGGTGTCAGGTCATCATCTGTATCGTCATCTGCCCATGAAATTGTTATGCAACCTAATCCGATTATCAATAACCAAATTTTTAATAAACGTTTCATTTTTCATCCTCCTGTTAAATTTAATTTCGTTAAAAAGTAAACGCTCTGTTCTTAAACTGTTCGCCATAATATACCAGCTGTTATGGAAACATTTCATCCTTAAAAATGGTCAACAAATTTGACTTCAAAGCGTTGAATACCTATGCCTCCACCCCCGCCAGCAGACCTGTGCAATCCTGCATCAGCAGCTCCCATTGTGGAATTGCCCCATGCATTCATCGGACCTTGATTCTGATACCTTGGATCACTTACAATTGTTGATCCCCCTTGATTTCTGGCCACAAATTCATCAACATCTAGCCGTAAAATATGATCAATATCGCGCCCTTTTTGATCACGGTATTGGGTAGTAATGTCCCGGCTTGCTCTTCGCTGCCCTCTTTTTGCATTCCCAGTATGGAATTCGCTTAGTCGAGGAGGTTCCATTTCTTTTAGGGCTTGGCGGATATTGATGGTACCACTCAGATTCCTGGGGATAGGCCTAGCGTAGGTCCAATTTGCTTGAATCCACTGTGGACTTGCTGTCCGTACTTTTTGGGGAACGTTTGTATAGGCCTGTAAACCTCTACTTATGCTTGTATTTGCGGCCTCATACTTTTTCCTGATCTCAGCTTTAACGTACAGATATAGAGACTTATCATCACCAAAAACAAACTTCTCCTTCATTCTCTTTTTTGAAATATAATAAGTCGCAGTACGTGTCTTCCCATTGAATTCTGCCCTCACATAACCTGGTGATTTTAAACGCTTTGCAGGCTTTCTTACATACCTTGTTGTTTGATTTCCTTTACTTAGGGCTTGCCTTACTGATCCCCGCGTCCTTGGGATCATCCCCGTTGGATCCGCATACATAATAGGGTTATTGCTGACGTAGGCATATGGACTTGAAAGCTGAGTAACGGGATCTGTTTTGTAAAACCGCCCCAGTTCCGTATCGTATAACCGGGCCCGATAATTGTAAAGGCCGGTTTCGTCGTCGTATTCTTGACCAGTATAGCGATACGTAAACGAAGGTGCGCTGCGATCGTTACTACAATTGTCGGTGTTCAGACTGCCGAATGGAAAATAGTTGAAGTACGACGTTACGGTATTGTCCTGTTCTACTACCACCCGTGTGGAACCCAGGTGGTCTTTGAGAATGAAGTAGTCGTAGCGGCCGTCGTTGACGGCGACTAATCCGGTGGGACCGTAAACATAGCTAAATACAGATTCATCCCCACTATCAACACGGGTTCCTTCCAACAACGGATAGGCTCCCAGCCCACGGACATACCGTTTAGCGGTGGTGACGTCATTAGCGGTCGACTGCTTCAGAATCCGTTGTCCGTGGCCGTTATAGTCGAATGAGGTCGCATTAGCGCTCGTGGTAATGCTGGAGACCATCTGAGTGAACGGCTGATAGGTAACTGCGGAGATATCGCTTGTTCCCGTAATGCTGCCGTTCTCATCATATTGATACGTCGTCGTTTCACTGCCGTCGGAGTTTTCTTCTATCCGGTTCGTTGCTTCGTTGTAGCTATAGGAATAGGAAGAGCCGCCCCGGGCGAGGGTTTGGATATTGCCGTTGGCATCATAAGTGATACCGTCTTGACCGGTGCTTCCGACATCCCAATCCGAGTGTGCATCGATCCCCTGGTCGGAGTCTGAAGCGGTCAGGGCTGAGGTCAATCGGCCAAGCTCGTCATAAGAATACACATACTGAAAAGCCGTGCCGATACCGGTGCCGGTGCAGGTCGCAAATTGAATATTGCCATCCAGATAATTACCGTTACTGTCTTTGTAACTAAGGACTTCTTTAAAAATCGTACTGTCCGTTGTCGCGTCTTCCATGCTCAACAGCATGCCGCGAAAATCATAGGTGTAGGTTCGCGTCAGTGTGTTATCATTGAGCGATTCAGTGGCAATTGAGCCATCGCTATTGTAGGTATACGCAGCATAATAATCGTCGTCGGTACCGGTGCCTATTTTTTCAAGTTGTCCAAGGGTGTTGTAGTAATAAAAAGTGTTTTCGCTTTCCTCCGCTAATTCGCGCAGAACACGGTCTGAGGAAATGCCGGTGAAGAGGTCGAGCGTGGCGCCGGTTTCGACCGTGACGTTCGTGCCAACATAGATCCCCTGATCCGCAGACAGGCTTACCGCAGCATCGGCCTCTATGGTCACATTGTCATCGATCGTGATCGTTTCGTCTGTCAACGCTTCAAATACACCGCCTATGGGGGAATCGTCGGCATCGATATTAATTGAAAATTGCCGGGAAGACAAACGACGCAGGTTGTCCGAGTCTACGGTGACATCGCCTGGACCAAGGGTTGTGATATTTCCCAGTTGATCGTAATCGTAAAAGACCACGACCCCGTCGTCATCGTCATAGTCGTCAACCCATAGTGCCATAGCAGTAACCCGACCGTTGACATCGTAAACGTAGGTTTGCGTGACGTCAGCTTCCGTGTCGCCATCATTGTTAGTCTCGATCTTATACAGGCGACCTTTGAGATTCTCCGAATCACCGGCGTCGTCTAGATCATAGGTATATTGGCTATGCCAAGTGTAATCACTCGTGATATCATACGAGACTTCATTTGCGTTATCATTATCTACAGCATTAAGGGCGTCATTTGCGCTTGTAACCTGTGATGATTCATATTCAAAAGCGCCTATATCACAAGCTGTGCCCTGGGGCCGGGCAACCCCGCGTTGATCGGTATCAGCACAGGAACTGCCGCCGGCATCAATCGCCGGGCTACCGGTAAGCAGGGCCAACGTATTAGTATAACCCCCATTATTCTGAAGTGTGTCAAGTAATGCATCAATCGGCGCTTCTGAGGAGCCGATTAAATCGGTACTGGTACCGGGAAAACCGTAGTCATTTCCATCGCTGATTAGATTATGCCCGAGCGATTGCGCTGTGATATTTTTGGTGTAATAATTAGTGTCCATATCCGATTTTTTTGTACACACATTATTGCTAATAATGCTGTTTTCTATGTATAGATTACCGCCTGACATGTAGAGGGCGCCGGCATGGTATGTGTTAAAGGCTATGGTGCTGTCTATTATCGTTAGTGTTCCTCCCCAGCTAGTGATTCCACCCCCATAGGTCGCCTCGTTATTACTAATCGTACAACTATTTAGCGTTATTGTGCTATGGCTATTGCAGATGCCGCCACCACTAGCGCTGGAGTTACCACTAATGGTACTTCGGTTTAGCGTCGACTCACCATAGTTTATAATTCCCCCACCATCGCAGGTAGTGTTACCATTGCCGCTTATGGAACTGTCATTAAGAACTAATATATTGCTGTTGTAGATCCCCCCACCCAAAGGGGATGGTTCAGAAAAACCGTACTGATTATCCCAAATACTCAAAACATTATTTTCGACTAAGCATCTATTTAATGTTAGTGTTCCACCATTATAAATACCGCCGCCAATGTCAGCGGAATTATTAGTTATGAGGCAATCATTGATCGTCAACGTAGCACCTTTTTTCACGTAAATACCGCCACCATATACAGTGTCTGCCGACGGCGCGCCGTCACGGATGGTCACATCTGAAATTTCGGACGTACTACTGGTTACATAAAAAACACGGTCCGTTCCGTCCGCCTTGATGATGGTGTTATCGTAACCGGAACCGATGAGCACGATATCTTTGTCAAGTGTCAATTCTCCCAGACTGAGGGTATAAGTATCACTGGGAATCATAATCGCGCTTCCCGTTGACGCAACAGCGATGGCTTCCCTCAGTGAACAATCATCGTCACAGCTGCCGTCATTGGTGTCGCCCGGTTTCGTGACGGTGAGCGTAACCGAATCGTATTCGTATGCGCCAATATCGCAGGCAGTTCCCTGGGGGCGACTAACATCCCGTTGGTCGGTTTCCGGGCAATCACTTCCACCGGCGTCAATGGCGGGACTCGATGACAATAATGCGAGAGTTTCACTCGATCCGCCATAATTTCCAAGGACATCGAACTGGGCATCAATGGGATCAGCCGCTGTTCCTACCTGATCCCCGGTTACCTCAGTGAACGTACAGAAGGATCCGTCCCCAATCAGGTTGTAACCTGATGACGTCATAGTTGCCGCGGACCCGACCGCATAACAATCATTGCCGTCGCCCGTGACGCTGTTATTGCTAATGATACTGCCGCTGGCAGTCAGTGTTCCACTGTTAGTGATCCCGCCGCCAGTCGCCCCGGATCCCGTTGAGTTATTGTTCGCAATCGTAGAGCTGATAAGTTCCAGAATTCCGTTATTACAGATTCCGACTCCGGTTATGCTGGAACATTGAGTGTCGTCGTCGACACTCCCATTACCACTAACCGTACAATTGCTCAGCACCATAGTGGCACCATCGTGATTGAAGATCCCGCCGCCGGCGGTACAACCTTCGTTGTCAATAATTGCACAATTGTTCAGATTTATTGTCCCTCCGTAATCATTGTAAATCCCGCCACCGTTGGCATTGCCGTCGCTCAGGGAATTGCCGGCAACGGTACTGTTGTTAAGGGTGATTGTACTGCCGTCGTTGTAGATGCCGCCACCGTAATTTTCAGCAAAATTGGTGCTGATGATTACGTTATCCAGGGTCAATTCCTGGCCCCCGGTCACATAGATACCACCGCCGGAGCCGCCACTATTTTCCGTCGAATCGGATGTCGTGCGTCCGTAACGGATTGTCAATGAGGATAGTGTCACGGCACTTCCGTCGATGTAAAAGACGCGAGATTGCGCATCGTCTGCGTTTGCCGCCGCCTGGATAATGGTGTCCGCAGCGCTTTCGCCTACGAGCGATATATCGGTACTGATGGTCAACGCAGTCCCTTGCGTAAGAGTATATGTTCCCTCCGGAATGCTGACCGTGTCGCCGGCATTGGCGGCAGCGATGGCTTCACGGAGCGAACAGTCATCGTCGCTGCAGGCGCCGGTGTCGACATCGTCGGTAGTCGTCACGGTGATGATCTGTGGTGGTGACATGTCCTCGGCGGGCCAATCGGGCTCATTATAGGCATAATCCTGAAGGGTCGAAAAATCCCAATCGAAATTCACCGTTCCTTCTTCAACAACCCGACCGAGGTCGTCGTATTGCCAATAACGGACGCGATCCGGATCCTGAGCGGCGCCTTCTGCGTCGAGAACAAATCGACGGCGTCCGGCCTTATCGTAAATCGCCTGTGTTGCGTCCGAATCGGGGGTTGTTTGTTGCTGAAGCGAGCCTGAATAGTTGTGAGCATTGGTCATGGTATACTGATCATGGGAGGCTATCGTGGAGTAATAGTTGGGATGGTAAATCGTCTCAGACAAGGTCCCGTCCGTTGCAAACGCGTAGGAAAAAGCGGAGATCGCCAGGGCGTTATTGGCGCCATTCTGCCGAGCAGCCACTCTTCCCAGTTGATCCGTTATCGTTGTCAATGGAATTCGGGTTGAAGAATCATAGGGTACATTCACCGTTGCGTTGTAGAAATTGGTCTGCTGATTCGTGGGGATGCCGACAGTGGTCATCAGGCTGCTTTGATCACTCTGGTAGCTGAAGGTATGGGAATGGCTTGAGCCAATCTTAAAGTCATCACCGGCGAATCCCTCTTCAATGACCCGGATTAACGGATTGGATTCGAAAACTTGCCGGGAATAGGGGTATTGGTAATCATCCTGGCTTTGGTCGGCGATATTTCCTCCGCCACCGGCATTGAAATAATCGGCAATCTCACCGGTCATTATACCTGGATCATTGACGGACGACCAAAAGTCGGTCCGATCATCGTCTAAGGTATCCGGGTTGAAAACGAATCCCGGCCGGAAAGCCAGGGAACCGTCCAATGCCGCCAAACGGGTGTGGACGGCTGCATTACCCCAACCATCATAAAGTGTCTCACCAACGATCGTGGTGTTTTCGTCCTGGACGAACTGATGTTGTATATTGCGTCCCAACCCGTCGGTGTAGTTTACACTAATGATCGGATCGACAAAGACCGCGATATTGTCAAAAAAAGTGTTGCCGGTGCCGGTTTCGACGGCCACATCATCATATTCGGTTCCCGTTGTGGATAACTGCAGTTCACCGCTAATCTCACCGGTATCAAATGTCGTGTCGAACACCAAGGCCTGGTCGCCATAAAAGAGGAGTCGTGCTCCAATGGTGACCAGAACCCATTCTGTTGCCCATGACACGGTTGTGGTGTCAATCAGGTCGGTGCCATCATAAAGATTAAATGTATCCCCTTCGACGTCCTGTTTGACTGTTGCGCTGCCAATAGATACACTGATAAAAGAATTCGACGGATCGCCCTGGGTGATGATGGCGCGCATCCCGTAATTGGCGCCGAGATCCTGGTCATTAACCTGCGTCAGAACGGCTTCATTAGCCCCAATCAATTGGATGGCACCATCGACAACGGCACCATCGCCGCTCCATCCGGTCATCAGACCATCGTCGAAATCATAGAATACACCCCCTGAACGGGCCGCAATGGTCACCAGCTGATTCGGATCGCTGCTATTAAACTCATCGCTATTATGTAAACGCGAATAGGCGGACACGGAAACGCTAAGCACTTGTTCTCCCGGCCCGATACCAATAATCGGCCGCCGGTAACTGTCATAAACCGTACGATTAAGCCCACCGTTGGTACCGATAGATGCAGTGGGTTCAAAGAATGTGGGATCGTAAGCGATTGCAGAAAAGGGAGAATCAACCGGACCGAACCGAAAATCATCAATGGCGCCACCGGCATTACAATATACCGTTGGCAATTCGCTGGAACTGGGATTATCAGTGACATACTCGATGTAGGTCCATTCTCCGTCTCCGATAGTCGTGTCAACGGATGTACCAAAGCCGCAGCCACACGTTGTGCTGTCAGCCGGTTTGACCCATGCCGATACGACATAGGGGGTTTGCTCACCGCCTCGGGGAGAAAAGGATGATGGCATGATGCTGAAATCGTCCGCACTGCCCGTAATACTTGTCAGAGAACTTTCTCCGCTATGACTATCGTCAGTGGTAATGACGCCTGAAGAATACTGGAGATCGCCTGGATCTTCATAAGATTCGAAACCAAAGTAATATGCCGCATTTCCAGCCACACTGGCATGGGCGAAGCTTGCTAGCGGATAGAGAGATGTCGTATCGTAAATAACCGCATGGACGATGCCGTCGACGTCCTGAAATTCAGTCGTAATGCCGTAGACATTTCTCTCGGTTATCTCGGAGGTTAATTGCCAATTGTCGATAGTTACCGGGGTGTTAGTCGTCCAGTCAAAATTTCCAGGATCATTGTTTAGGGCGACAAAGGTTCGGTAAGGTTCCCATTTGTGGCCGCCGACGGTATCCCAATTCTGCCAGGCTGTAATTGTGTACGCCGTGGCAACAGCATTTACGGTTGTCTCGACCTTTACAACTGGCGTGAGGATGTTTAAAGTTGCCAAATCGGAATATTGATCCGAGCCATAGGTGTAATTCGTTACAATCACATCCTCGCTGCCGTCCAGATTATAATTATCCCTGGTTTCCGAAGCGAGCAGGCCATTGGCATTGTAAGTGTAGGCTTCCTGGGTCTGAATGCCGTCAAGCGCGGTTGTCACCGTCACCGGCAGGACCTGGTATGCCGTAAAATCTGTTGAAGAAAGGGTCTGTTGGCAGACTGCATATGAGGTCTTGTCAAAAGCGGCTGTATCACAGGTATCATTATCGTTATTACATATATTGTGATAGTATAAAAGACCGGTGACTAGCGAATAGTTCGTTGCCGTTGAATCGGTGCAAGTATTGACATCGGTGATATCCGTACATAATTGAACAGAATCGGTGTCTGCGTTTGGCGGCAGTCCGGTGGTGGAGTCGGTAAAGTCATGGCCGTTAAAGAAATAATACTCCGTGAATCCATTGGTCTTATCGGTGCCGTCGTTCGTGCCCGGGATTACGGTCACTTTATTGTAAAACGCAGTCACTCCGGTGGGATCGAACTCCGCTGTACTGGTTTCGTAATCGTAATATGTATCGACACTCGTGTAACCGTCATCGACCTGGGCAACAGAAACCACATAGTCCGTCATCGCGCCTGTAATATCATCGTTTATAACACGATAAAGATTGAATTCGGTCGCATTGTTGAAATCATCAAACACGCTATACCCTTGATAAGGCATGTCGGTGAGATCCGTTAAAAGACTTTGTCTCGGATAAGCGATGAACATATTTCCTGCTGTGAGCATTGACTGACTGGCCGATGGATAAGTAGTCAATGCAGCTTCCGTCGTCCCTGACGATTCAAGCGTCAGAATGTCCTTTGTGCTACCGTTCTTCAGAACAGCAATGTAATTTCTCATCAGGGTTCTTGCATCGATGGTATCGGTTTGGCCATCGAGATCGAGAACTTCAGCCGTTCCCGGTGTATCGACCATATACACCACGAAATCTGAGGCCAAAGCGACGATGGAATAATAAAGTTCGTTATCGGTAGATATTACCGTATCGATAGATGACCACGTACCGTCCGGGCTCTCATAATAGATCGAATCATCAATAAAGAAATAATTTTGCCCTTGAAGCGCATATTCCGTAAATCCTTCGACAGGTGCACCCAATGACACAATGTAATCCCATGCCGTTCCGAACACGAAATCAGCGACGAATTCCAATTCGAAAAAAAAGCTCAATCCCAAATAGGTCCAGTCGGTAAGAAAGTAGTAAATTGACTGATAAAATGTGATGTCAGTGCCACTAAACGTTGGGGTTTTTTCACTCCAATCTCCAGTATTCGGATCATATTGCATAAGTTGTGAATCTTTGGTTCCCCATGAGGTTTCGATTTCCAAAGTCATGTCCGGAGCGGCAAATAATTCCACACGGTCGCTTTCAATGTCATTTTTTTCAGTCCACTCAACGCCATTGAAGCGCCAGGCAATTTTGAGATCATTGGTTTGCTGATCATCGTCGGTAGTCTGCAGGGTGACAAGGTCGTCAATCACGGTTAAGGAAAAGACCATGCCGGTGTCCGCGAATGAGACCTCTTTGGACTTATCATCGGAGAAGTCCGTTGGCCATGTGAAGTCTTCCGACCACGTAAAAGTATAGGTATTGTACAGGTAATATGTGTCCGAACTTGTGTCAACGGTGGTGTAAGTTACGAGTTTCGTCGCATAAACCTGCAGAGCAACGAACGATTTGCCGGCTACCATTTGACCGCTCTTAATTCCGCTATATGTTGCGATAGAGTAACTGTCAGATACGATTCCTGCCGGATCGAAAAAATTATCAACGTCACAAATCGACGTTTGCCAGCTGCCATTCTCCAGCCAATTGAGGCGTAAGCTGGGTGTGAATGAGTTGTCCGAGGCGGCACTTAAGGTGACAAAAAAGTTGTTTTTGGCACAGATGAAAAAGACATTAGTAATGCCACTGGCAGAGGACATTTGCAGGTAATACGGATTATATTTATTCCACTCTGCGCCGTTCCACGTGTAGCGATACAAACTCCCATCAGATTCATCCAGAACAACTGCGAAATTGTTCCCTGAAACAAGTTGCACGGTCGTGCTGGCGATAGTGTCGCTTTTATCAGTCACAATCCAGCTGCCGGGTTGCAATGGATCTTTAGCAAAGAAATGCACGGATTGATCCTGTTTCGGAGTCGCCAGGACAAAAAAGTCTTGTTGCAACGATACCTTCACATTCGCTGGATCAGCAACCGTGTATTCACCTAAATCCTGGGTTAGCCAACGACCAAACCACTGATAGACCTCGACAGCAATTTGGGTATCATCGCTCTTTTCCCAAATGACCACTGTGTAGTCGGACCCGAAGTAGGCCCTGGGACTATTCCAGTCACTCTCCTCGTCATCCACGTCGGGAGGAGGGATATTCTCAAGTGAGCGCGCGGCGTTGGAAATTTCGTTCTGAGCGTAAGTATACGTTGCGATGGCTCCTGCCGGACTCGTGACAGTCTTAAGTGCGCCATAGAGGGCTCCGGTACTGTCATCGAATAGATCGTATAGATAATCGCTAGTGGTGGCATCTTGGGTCACTCCCCCAACACCGTCGGTGTCATCCTCTCCCCAATAGCTGAATCGATACGGAGGAGCCAGCTTGTTATTGGACGGATTGAGGTAGGTAATCGATGTTAGCAATCGTTTCTTGAAGTCGTCTAAAGTGCCGAGATTGTCATAGGAAAAAACGACATAATAAAGGAGTTCGCCGTCTTTGTTCTTTACTATCATTTGATCCATATACTGAATTTCGAAGCGCTCCTGATAGGCATCGGGTTCGCTTTGCTCCTGATGGGGGTCGGTGTATTCGAAATCATCCTTTGCTTTATAGTAGATCTCTACGGTATCATTGGCCGGACCCGTGATTGAGCTAAGATATGATGCCTTGGTATAAAACGCTGAACCCGAGCCGACCGTCCCGAAAACTCCATCCAACGATTTCCCACTGGTGTCAGAAAGATCCGCGTCGTAAGTGAAGGTGATGGCATCACCCCACGCATTTTGTATTTGATAGAGATTCCATCCAACCGGGAAGGCTTCCTGACCGGTGCTCTCGACACTTGTGCCAATCCAATTGCCCCATTTTATTCCCCATTCGATACTATTACCGTCAGACAATGGCGTCGTGCTGCTGGCCGGAGACAGGTTGAAATCACCCCCATAGATATAGCTTGTTCCATCTTCATCAATTATGGTCCACTGTTCTATTGATGTCGACGTGACATACTGAATCTGCAATAAGGTAAACTTATTCTTGGTTCGGAAGTCGAATGTCGTCGTTGCACTGGTCGAGTCTGTCGTGGCGCTGGTCTGTATCAGTTCGTAGTTCTCGCCCTCACTAATAAGGTAATATGTATCGTCAGAACCAGTGCCGGTGCCCTTGCTGTCGCGTATGACTTTGTTCTCCGGAAATGACCAGCCCAGGCCCAGAACGCCGGTTGGTGCGTCCATATTCCAGGTATCAACGATGTTCTGGATATTACTATTGTATGTTATGGATAGAGAAATATCCAAGCCTTGACGTCCCGGGATAGAGACAAGATTGAGCGGAAAAGAAAGGTCGCCGGTAGCAAGGTTAATAGTGCCCGGGTCAATACTGCCGGGTGCGGGATTTGTAGTGTTGGCAGCAATACCGGAGGGTATTAATGTCAGAGTTGCAACTAGTATCCAGAATAGAAATATACGATTAAAATATCCCATCAAAATCCCACCTATATAATCCATTTTTGTAGACTTAATTTAATCCTCAACCATAAATTGTCAACTGCTTTTCCAAAATTTAACTTTAGTTAGTGTCTGTCCCGAAAAGGCGAAATTCGAAATATTGGGCGTCGTAAATTGTAATGTGTTTTTCAGTCAATTAATCTGACACACTTTTGTATATACAAAATGTATTTACAATTTAACATAGTAGACGTATTTACGGTAAGGTTGACCACAAAGACACCATGATATAAGTATTTTGTAAATACAAAAATGTGTCAAATTAATTATGTTGTTTTTGGCTTAAAATTTCCGACGCCAAATATTGAATATTAGCAAAGCCACAACCTGTTTTATGAAAACACGTTATGAATCTAACTAATTTTCAAAAATCGAGTTATCAACAGGTCGCTACGAACGAGTAATTTTGCGTTCACCAAGTCCAGGAATTTTTCAGAAAAATAGTAACTGCCTAATTTAGAAATTATTATGAATATCACACAACGCAATTTTCCAAGGCCTATGCATGGAGTTGAACAATTTTTAATAAAAACTCACCATAATCACAAAATCGGGTTCTAAATTTTGTAAAAGTCTGGGAGAAAGTGGGTTGCAAACTCAGATAAGTTTTATACTTGATCAAAAAACCGTTTTTTCAAATTTTGGGGGGACTTGACCAGATGGATCCTAATCTATTACTAATGAATGAGTAATAGTTAATATTTTTGCGTTCCCGGATTGCTGGGGAATGACTTGAATGGCGTAAATCTTAAGATAATGTATTTAGAAACAGGCTAAATATAACTAAACTTAATACTTTATCATTGGATTGCCATGAAAATAAATCATGATCCTTCGGAGCGGCTGAACGAACTGTTTCAAAGGCAAAAATGCTGGATGATTGCGAACTTAACCGAGACACTCTGCTACGCGACCATTTCCATCCGGCGATTTCTCAAAGAATTGGGTTACTGGCGAAGTTTTACTCATAACAACAAATGGTATACACTAAGGTCAATTCCAAAATTTGATGGGAACGGCTTGTGGTTTTATCAAGACATTGGTTTTTCCCGGCACGGGAGTTTGAAACAAACCATTTCCCATTTTGTTGACCACAGTCTCGAGGGGCTACCTGCAAGTGAGCTGGCAAACCTGATCAAGCACCCTTGTCACGCGCTGCTAAATCAAATGGTCAAGTGTAAGCAGATCAACCGCTTTAAGGCTCTGGGACATTTTATTTACCTATCCGCAGACCGAACAAAATACGACCACCAGTTCGCATCCTTACGAGGCACACTGGCGTCACAGGCTCGGAGCCAACAGTTAACCCCGCAAGCGGCAATCCAGGTCTTTGCCGAAGCAATTAAAAATCCCGAGGCTTCCTGTGAACAATTAGCGGCTTTGACAGCTCAAAAAAACATCATTGCCAGTCCTGATGCTATTGCTTGTCTTTTCGGAAAGCACGGGATAAAAAAAAACTGATATCATCGAACTGATGACCGTTTACCAGGAGAAAGCCTATACTCAAAATGCTCCTTCCGTACTTCTGGAGGAAAGCCCGCAATTTCATTTCAAGTCGGAACAGGTTTTCTGCCCTGTTGATGGTCAAGCCTTGAAGGTGTTGAAGACGTATCCGAAACGAATAGTAACAGCCATTGGTATTGGAACCTTCGAGGCACATCACACGGTATTACATTGTCCAAACCATCCTGAACTCGGAATGTTCAAGTCAGAAGAACTGGCCCAACTTGTACCATCCAACAGCAATGTTGCTTATAACGTTATCGTCAAAGCGGGACAACTGCGGTTCCAGGAAAATCGTCAAGTCGATGAGATCGTGCATATCTTGAATACACGATACTCCGTCATCCTCTCCAGGAGTGAAATCGAACTGCTCATTAACAAGTTTATCTTTTATCTTGCTGCCGTTCATCAGGAAAGTGAAGAGTTGATAAAAACCGTTATCGCCAAGCACGGAGGCTTTATCTTACATCTTGATTCAACCTGCGATGGTGATAGTCCGAAACTAATCTCCAGCATTGATCCGATTTCAGGTTTTGTACTACACTCTGTCAAGTTGTGTTCTGAGAACAAAGACGACGTTGCCGAATTTCTCCACCAAGTCAAGCGTAAATCCGGGGTGCCGCTGGCTGTTATTTCGGATATGAGCAAAGGCATTGGAGCGGCTGTTGCCGAAGTCTATGATGGCATTGCACACTACCAGTGCCATTTCCATTTTCTCAATGCCATCGGTAAAATGCTGTTTGAGAAAGAGAATGATCTACTGCGCAAAACACTGTCAAATGGTGGAATTTCCGGTAAGCTCAAGGAAATGAAACGAAAACTGATGAAGGAACTTCAGGCTATTGACAATATCGATGATCATTTATTACGCCCACAAGAATGCACCGAAGACCCTGACGGGATAAAGGTTTTAAATCTCTTCCTTATCCAATGGATTCTTGATCACGGCTGTGAAGGCAATGGCTATGGATTCCCATTTGACCACCGATATCTGGCCTTTTACAACCGTCTATGCAAAGCTCGGGTGTGGATCACGGAAATAACAAAATCTTACCCAACGGAAACTCAGTATATAAAACTCCTATGAAACTTAAACCGGTTTTGAGGCTAAATGCACGATTATCTTAATCATAATCTTACTCTTAATCTTGATCAAAAAACGGTTTAAAGTTTCCTCTTATATTAATCGAGACCGAGAATCGGATGGCCTCGAAAGTTGCTTCTTTGGAAGATATCTCATTTAATTCTTCCTTTGAATGACAATGCAAAACTGGCTGCCGCCGTCGCTGCTTATAACGAAAAATTGCTCGTTTTCACTGAGCTGCGACAAGCCCTTGGCGCTGCTCCGAAATCCACATCGAATGGTCTGACAAAAATCAGTGTAACTCAATCAGCACGGGAGATAAAAAAGATCAGAAGAGCTGTCGTTTCATTTATGAAAAAGCTCGAAAAAAGGATAAAAAGCAATACGAATCAGCCGATGACAGCCTCCTTTATCAAGCTCCAGGGGAAAATGGAGGAACATAAGGAAAAACTTTTGGCTGACCCGATCATTCGTGAAGTGAACGGTGAACGCCGGGTTTTCGCCATCCACCGGACTAACAACATAATGGAAAACCATTTCAGAGAGTTCAATTATCTCTTTCGCCGGATTCATGGGAATATTTCTATCCGAAAGAACCTTGAGAAAATGCCCGAACAACTTCCGCTGGTGAAAAATCTAAAAAATCCTGACTATATAAAATTGGTGTTTGACGATGTATCAAAGATCGCAATGCGATTCTCGAAGGTAGATACAAATAAAATAAAAAAAATGGCTAAGCAGCATCAGCAACAGAAACTACAGAGTTATTCCCGCAAGGGTGTAAAAATAACTCGCATGACCGATTTCGAGGACAAACTAATCCTCGCATTCACCTCGCAAATGCAATCCATATCCTAAAAATCCAACCGCATTCTGGGATTATGGAAAACTCATTTCAAATTTAAGTTGTAACTATTTCTTCAATAGTATCTTATATATTTATGAACAGACACTAGTTAGTTTATCAAATTCCATACCACACAACTTCGGAACTTGTCACCCGAAAACCTATTATCATTTAGTGACTTAGAATACACTACCTAGACAATCAAGTTGATGAAAATAGTTTCGTGAGAGTTTTTGACACGTCTCAGGCAGAAACCCGAGATCAAGTATCCTAACTCACTTGTTGCACGAACTCAGCACACGATTGAGGAACTGATCCATCAACTCGTTGAATTGATCAGGCACTTCCACGGGGGTCATATGACCGGAACCCTTGATCTGATTAAGCTGGGAACTCTCCAAGACTAAGTGTTGCTGAATTTCCTGCATTTCCTCTAAACTAAAGACGAGATCCTGCATGCCCCGCAGCAGCAATGTTGGAGCTGTTACCTTGTTTAATTCAGTCGTCCGAAAAACCCATGCCATCCCATTTTTCAGGGCCTCGAATGAATTGCTCTTGAACTGTTTTTGCCAGGCGGCGATGAATTTAGGATTCGATTTGACGAATTCAATTGCATAAAATGTTAACTGCACACCAGGGACCATTTCATCTACCAGCTCCTGTCTCGTTGTACCGCTCAAAAGTTCTTTTGCGAAAGCGCTATCTTCCTTAGACTTCCCGACAATTCCCTTGAGAACCTCCTGCGGACTGTCTGCAAGAGCTGTGTCTGCTAAGATCAACGCTGCATTAGAGTCTGGATGCGTGGCGGCATACCTTATGACAATGGATCCTCCGCCAGAATGCCCACAGAGGATCGGATTCTCAATCTTAAATGCATTAATAAAACTCTTTAACTCATCAGAAAGTTGATCCATGGTATAAGCAGGCGTGGCCCCGCTTGATTTGCCCATGCCCCGCCAGTCATAACTATAGGTGCGATATTTTTTGGAAAAAAAAGCCACCTGCGCATCCCAATAACTGAGATTCAACGACCAACCGTGAACAAACACCAACGGCGGACCTTCCCCTTTTATTCGATAATAGATGTTTTGCCCGTTAATTTCCACAAACCCTGTTTCTTCATTGCCCATGCGATTCTCCTTTTCTGTATGATGATTTCTCTTATTGATTTATACCCACAAAAATAATTCAATTTAGTCGTAATAATTTACAGTATTTTTTTAGGAAAAATAGTCCAAGTAGGCATGTTCCTAAGAAATATTGCCATTGCAACAGATTACATAATGTGTTTTTTTATAATCATAATTATAATCATAATTAAAATCATAATCGATAAAAAACAGGAGTATGATTAAGAATTAAGATTACGATTACGAATACGAATGTAAAACTTAAATCCATGAGAGGAACACAGTTTCTTATATTTATAACTTGTTTTACAGGTAAAAAGTAGATCAAAGCGCTTCAAGCGGTTGCTGCTCAATCTCCCATTTGAAGTGAGGGAATTGATTCCAACAAAAGAATAATTAAAGTTAAGTTTTGTGTGGACAACAAACCGATGATAACCTACACTAACGAGCATTTTGAATTCAAATAATTTTATTAGGGGATAAGATATTTGTCAATGATTTATTCAAGGGGAACACTTTAATGTTATTACAATTAATCGATAAAACTAGCTCACAAAACAAGACTCATACGATTGAAATTATTCTGCAAACGGACAGTGAAAATATCTCCTTCATCACGGAATATTTACCGTCTTCACAGGCCGACGATTTTCGTAAATCTCTGGAGTGGTATTTTCAGCAATATACCCAAAGCCTGAATCAAAAAACAGATGACAGGGGTGTAGCGGAAGAGATCGTTAAATGCGGTCGAGAGATGGGGAATCGCCTGGTAGGTGAGAATCAAGAATTGAACACGGTAAAGGATATTATTGAAAATATTGGCTATGAGCACCTTAGCGTGCAAATCGAATCTTCCCGTATTACTTTTTTTCAGGAACAATGGGAGATGCTGATTCTGCCCGATGCCGAGCATCCACTATCCATTGTAAGCAAAGACTTTGTGCGGCGGATTACGAGCAAAAATCAACCGACGTATGACGCAGAGCTGGTCTATGATTTGGCAGTGGAATCTCCGGTAAATGCAGAACTGGGATCGTCGCCAGAGATGGCAAGTCCACCCCTATTCCAAAATCGGAAAGAAACACCATTAACGATTATTCATACAATTGCTCAATCTTCTTCTACTTCACCGAGCAATAGCTTTAACGCCAGTGTCCAGAGCCTTCGTTGGGGGCAGTCGGTCAACTATGAGCTCCAGCGATGCAATGGCTGGGGCGCCTTGCAAGAACGGATCGTCGATAAGGATCGACCCGTTCATATTTTCCACTATGAAGGTCCCGTCATGCTTAGGGATGGAATTCCATATGTTAATTTAGGGGGAAATGACTCTGAAATCAATCACACAGCTCTGGGCGAGCTGGCGCGCTTGCTTGCCAAGCATAAATCCGCGCTATTGAGTGTGGATGCTTGTGTCTATCTGGAGCAAGAGAATGAGATACCCGCAGATTTGGGAATTGCCTGTATCGCCAGGGAGGTCGGCGCTGCTGGATTAAAAAATGTATTGGGTATGAATCATTTCGCGGATCCTTGGACCAGAGCTAGGTGTTTTCAAATGGTCTATGATCATGTGGCCTCAGGTGCGACGTTAGGAGACGCTATTTCGAAAGCTCGAAAATTTTTACATTCTCAACCTATTAGCCAAACATTCAGAGCGAAGGCTATCCCGTTTCAACTTGAGTCCTTATTGTGTCACTACGGCGGACAAACAGTAGATTTTTTTACCTCCTCTCAGCAGCAGGCGGATATTACGACTTCTCCATATTATGAGTCAATTCGCAAGTGTTTGTTTGGTTTTTGCAATGAATTGATCCCTCCACAGACAATAAATTGTGAAGATAATGTCCTTCTTAGTCTTTTACGACTATATGGCTCTAACTCAGTATTACTGCTGACTGGCCATACAGGCAGTGGCAAAACTCATGTGATTCATCAGGCAAGTTTCTACTTAGTACAACACAAAAAAGTGGAATACGCGTTTTACTTTGACTGTGCCACTAACTTTTACAGTAAAGATGACATTCTACAAATGATAGCGCCAGTTCTTGATAGTTCGCCCGATCAAAAAAATGCCGTGGAGAATAAATTGGCGACTATCCGCTGTTGTTTTGTGTTTGATGATCTGAGTCAGAAGGGACAAAATCAGTTATTGCACGCTACGGATAAAAAAATTACGAAATTAAACCAATTCCTGGCAAGGCTAGTCGCCAAAGGTCATATGGTCATGATCACCGGAGCACCTGGTACTGCTGAAGATTGTTTCCCTGGCCTAGCATATCGAGATATACCTATTCCTCCTCTTTCTGAGTTGTCACAATGTGTTCTGGCAGCGGATACGTTGCGCGGGTATGGTGGGGAAGACAATAAACAGGATATCCACTACTTTTCTTTACTACCTCGTTTAGAAGGGCACCCGTTTCTAATAAAAAAAGTAATGCCCGGACTTGTCGTTGAGAATGCCAATGAGTTACAGTCCCAAATCGCGGACCGGTTTACTTCCACGTCCGACAAGGTGGGAGCTTATTACACGTGGCAATGGTCTAAACTCTCACCTATCTGGAGAACTCTTCTTTTATTGCTGCTTGATTCACCGGGGATATTATTAGAGATGGTCATGCTCGTATGTGATAAATGGGACGATTCGAATGAAGGAGATAAAGGTGACTCATCTACGCAAAGTAAAACACCTTCAGACGGAGGAAAAAGAGTGTTTGAACCGGCATCAACGCTTTTCTCTCTGTTAGGCGACAATGACGCCCGATTTAGCGACGCAATCGATCACTGGGATCGCGCTGGATTTATCATTAGTCATGCTCACGGGAAAATGATTGACTCGCGTTGTACATCATTCTTAAAAGAACAACAAGTCAACGAAAAATCCCATAATGAAGACACGTTAAACCTGTTGATGAGCCAGATAATCTGCGAAGGTATTCGTTTACTTTCGCAGCATTTACAACGACAACCGAATTCAATGATTTCGCATAGCCTGCTAATGAATAGGAGGCTATGGGCCATCCATTTAGAAAAACTTTGGTTTGCTGCGGAGTACTTAGGGTTTATTCGATCGAAGGCCGCTTTAGATAGCCTTCTTCAACAGGCAAGACTTGGTGACGATAGTGCCACCTGGTCGTTGGATTTACTTAGTCGGTCGAAGAGTATTGGTGCTCCGGCACCTTCTTTAGAACCTGCAATCGCCTGGTTAACTCTGGCGTTAAGTGCACTGGGAAAAACACAGGCGGAACACGAGTCCGTATTCATTCAACCACAGTCGTACTGGCAAACCTGGATGGACCAATTCGAGACCGAAAATACCAAGGAAAATGCGCCTTTATTTCATCATGTGGCTTTATTTCTACGAGTCTTGTATCAGAAACAAGGCAAGTGGCAAGACTGTCGAGACATTAACGAAACTGCCTATAAATTTTATCTTTCCCATGAGGATTGGCCAAGGGTGATTCAAAGCCTTAAATCCCTGGCACACTGTTGTTTCGAATTGAATGAAACGGAACAGGGTGATGTCTATGAAGAACGGTTATTAAATTCGTTGCCATTCGATAAATTTCCTGAAGACGTCAAAACGCAATTGACAATTGACATCATGACGGCCAAAGTCGCCCGGGGTGATATCGAGCAGGCACAATCTCTATTAGACGAATTGAAAAGCGCAAGTCCATCGGAACGTTTCAAACCAACGCTGGATCAAATACAAACAAAAATCAATGAAACGAAAAGCGCAGGAGATACATAAGGAACGTCCCATTTGATGTCAACGTCAGCAAGATTTGTTAGAAAGAAAATATGTTGAGTGCTAAACGAGTTATCTTTATTTTTTTAGACGGAATTGGCCTGGGACCGGGGGGCAACATGACAAATCCGTTTTGTCAGGCTTCTATGCCAAACCTCATGAATCTTCTGGGGCGCCCACTTATTGAAGGTCCTGTTATTCAGGAAGGAGACTTATTGTTAAACGGTATTGATGCATGTTTAGACGTTGATGGCATTCCACAAAGTGCAACCGGGCAAACCAGCTTGTTTACTGGACAAAATGCATCGAAGATTTTGGGTTACCATCTTCCTGCTTTTCCTAATGAACCTCTAATTCAAGTGATAGACAATTATTCGATTCTCAAACAAGTAACGGATCTAGGAGGTAAAGCAACATTTGCCAACGCTTATACTCCACATTATTTCGAGCTTGTGGAACGAGGGGAACGAATGCATAGCGCCACAACCCTGTGCGTATTAGCAGCACAATTGAATTTTCGAACCCTGGATGATTTACGTCGTGGGCAAGCAGTGTATTGGGACATCACCAATGAACATTTGCTGCATCAAGACACCTCGGTGCCGGCAAATTCAGCCATTAGGGCAGGGCAGCACTTGGCTCATATTTCACATGACCATAACCTCGTATTGTACGAATGCTTTGTGCCTGATTTGATTGGCCATCGCAAAGATTTAGGGAAGGCGTTGAAATTTTTAGAACAGCTAGACGCGTTCCTTCATGGGGTGATAGAAACCATGGAGCCTCAAACGAGCATTTTGATTAGCAGTGACCATGGAAATCTTGAGGATTTATCGACCGGTGCTCATACCTGTAATCCCGTTCCTTTACTGGTTGTCGGCCCCCTTGCCCATCATTGCAGACGATTAAATTCAATTATGGATGTTACTCCAGCGATTGTTTCCTTCCTGGAGCCGTAAAATGATTATTTCTTCTCGAGAAATCCATTTGTGGTATGCCTATGACGAGCAGATTTGTGATTCTCAATTATTGTGTCAATATCACAGATTGCTGAATGAAGAGGAATGCTCGCAGCAGAAACGTTTTTATTTTGAAAAACATCGTCACCAATATCTGATTACTCGCGCTTTGATACGAACGGTCTTATCGCTTTATGTAAATGAGATTGCCCCTGAAAAATGGCAATTCACAAAAAATAAATATGGTAAGCCCAGTATCAGCAATTCCCGACTAAGACTACCATTACATTTTAATATATCGCATACCGATAAAATGGTGGTGCTGGCTGTTACTGTAGACCAAGAAGTGGGAGTGGATGTTGAATATTTACTTCGATCAGGAAAGACGGTAGAAATAGCCGATAGTTTTTTCTCACCAATCGAAGCGCGTCAATTACTTGCTTTGCCAGTTGAGAAACAAAAGGATCGTTTTTTTGATTTATGGACATTAAAAGAGGCCTATATTAAAGCATGCGGTATGGGGTTATCCATTCCTTTGGACCACTTCAGCTACTCCTTCCCTAGCCAGGGAGAGATAACCATTTCAATTGAACCCGAAAGAAATGATCAACCGGAATATTGGCAGTTTTGGCAAATTCGTCCAAACGACAGCCATAAAGTCTCTCTAGCGATAAAGGGTGATGAGATTACTGATTCCTATTCAATATCCATGCGAAAAATTATCCCCTTATCGAATAGTGTAGAAGTGAATTATCCCATTGTGCGCAACACCGCGTTAAACCGAAGTTGAGAATTTTGTCAGGTTTTATCGCACCGATTGAAAAAAAACTAGGAATAGTATACGTACTTTTAGAAATTTGTGATTGAGATACGGTTGAATATGATATGAAGATGAGATGCAAAATAGGACTCTAATAAAGATCTTGCAGCATCACAAACACATATGTGATTGACTGCTTATAAAACATATCTAGATTTGATCTTACTTCTTTTCGTGAGATCAAATCCTTGTTGAACAAGTCCGGGCCTTGGATATAGGGTATTGAATCGGGAAACTGATCGACGTTAATTGTCCGAGCTAGTCAGACAAAAGTGTATGGGAC
>JAJFLO010000127.1 GCA_021772675.1 Verrucomicrobiota bacterium
ACGAATTGTTGGCCTGGGACCAACACAACAGGAGGTAATCTACAGCAAGGTGCGATTGGGCGTAAGGATTGGCGAGGAAAAGGCGAAGCCAAGGGCGGCTCGGATTAGGGCAGACACTCCGCGAAGCGGTTTAGTTCAACTATTTTTCTGTTCACTTTTCCTTTCTCCGATTTGCTGGCGCCACATCGCGTAATAGAGACCATGTATTTCGAGTAAATTATCATGAGTGCCACGCTCAGTAATACATCCTTTTTCAAGGACGTATATCATATCAGCATGCATGACTGTAGATAGCCGGTGAGCGATAAGAATCGTAATTTGATCGTGGTGTTTTGATAGTTCCCTTATCGTTGTGTTGATTTCTTCTTCAGTCAAAGAATCTAAAGCTGATGTTGCTTCGTCAAATATCAGAATACGTGGGTTTCTCAGGAGCGCTCTGGCTATTGATAACCGTTGTTTTTCGCCACCAGATACTTTGACGCCACCTTCACCAATGATGCTGTCCAACCCATTATCTACTCGAGAAAGTAGACTGCTACAAGCAGCCTTGTTTAGCATCTCAAGGCACATTTCATCTTTAGCATCAGGTGCTACAAATAAAAGATTTTCGCGTATAGAACCGGAGAATAAATGGGTATCCTGAGTGACAAGGCCGATCTGATTCCGAAATTCATCATAGTCCACTTCGTTTTCAGGAATCCCATTATAATTAATTATACCAGTTGTGGGACGGTATAATCCCAGCAATAGTTTGACTAATGTTGTTTTACCTGCTCCCGAAGGCCCGACAAATGCAACGGTTTCTCCGATTTTGGTTTTGAAACATATTTCATTTAATGCCGAGGTTTTTGAAGTTAAATGGTTAAAACCAACATCCTTAAACTCAAGCTCAACTAATTGTCCTATTAATTTTGGATCTTTAGGTTTTTTCTCTTTTTCTCGTCCTAGAATTTCTTCAAAATATTCCAGAGAAACTTCCGTTTCACGATAAATATTGATTATATCACCCATTTGCTGCAAGGGGCCAAAGATAAAAAATGAATATATATACAGGGTAAAAAACTGACCTACGGTGATTTGATTGGTAAGGATGAGATAGAGCATGAGGAAAATGATACAGGTACGTAAAAAATTGACACAGGTACCCTGAATAAAACTGAGGCTTCGAACATACTTCACTTTTTTAAGTTCAAGATTAAGTATTTTGTCGGTAGTATTATTGAGCCGGTTAATTTCCTGATTAGAAAGGCCAAGACTCTTTACCAGTTCGATATTTCTCAAAGATTCAGTTGTTGCTCCAGCAAGGCCAGTGGTTTCTCTGATAATCTCGCTCTGCACTGTTTTAATGCGTCTGCTTAATATTGAACTTAAAATCCCAAGGCAGGGGACCACTATTAAGTAGGCTGGAGCGATAATCCAATGGACTGATATTGCATATATGATTACGAAAACAAGACCCACAAATGACGGGAATAAAATATTGATAAATGATGAGATTAATTTTTCAATATCAATCCTGACACGCTGGAGTTTTTCCAAGGTTTCGCCGCTGCGTTGATCCTCGAAAACAGAGTAGGGAAGTTCAAGCGAATGACTAATTCCATTGGCATATATCCTGGCACCAACTCTCTGGGTAATGACGTTAACATAATAATCCTGAAAATTCTTCGCCAGCCGACTGATGCCAGCAACGGTAATTGCGGCGATTAACAATAATCCCGTGCCGCGTAAAAATTCAACTTTGCTCAGATCATCGACCTGCGTGACATATCGATCAATGATTTGTTGGAATATATAAGGATCCAACAGTGCAAAGATTTGATTGATTGCTGCCAGAATTAAAGCTAAAAAAATAAAGCCTTTATAGTGTTTTAAGTATTGAAAAAGTAATTTCATAATTGTTTGTTATTGGTGGAATTCTTAACTGTTAAAGCGCTCTTTCTCCTGACGAATATAGCGAGTTATTTTGAGTAATTCGTGATCGAGGATCGTATAATCATGGGCCGAGGGTGAGTTGCGAGATGTATGATTTATTTATTGACAGTTCCTTAGCCTGAATAATTCATAAACTTTTTATTACGAGGCATAATATCATGCGATATCAATGAGTTACAAAATTATCCTGGCTCGAAATAGTTTGCTATTCCTGTGCGCGAAAAAAAATCATAACTCATTTATATCACGCAATTTAATTGCTATCACTGCAAAAGTTTATGAATTATTCAGGCTAGTTAAATTTATTAAAATAGACTTTCAGAATTATATCTTTACTATACCATATTAGCATATGAGAAAATTAAGGTAAAGTTTTGAAAGTTTACAATGTAGCTCGATTGATATAAATGGAATTCAGCTTTCCGACGTCAGGTTTCAGGGTTGAACCGACACTTAAATCTGACACCTCAACTCTGAAACCTGAAAGCCTAAAATGTTCAAGCATCAAAAAGAGGAGTAAAGAATGTATATCGTTCATGTGTTTATTCATGTAAAACCAGCCTGTATTGAATCATTCAAGCAGGCAACCATTGAAAACGCACGCAATAGTTTAGGTGAGTCTGGAATTGCCCGATTTGATATCGTACAACACCATGATGAAGAGACAAAATTTGTACTTATTGAAGTATATCGATCTGCTGTTGATCCGGCACGTCATAAAGAAACAGATCATTATAAACGGTGGCGAGATACTGTAGAACCAATGATGGCGGAACCTCGTACCAACACTAAATATTTAAATGTGTTTCCAGATGAAATGGGTTGGAATTTAAAATGAATTTTGAGTTTGCGACGTCAACTAAAATACTATTTGGCAATGGTTCCATTAGGGAAATTGGTGAGGATCTCTCTACTTTCGGTCGTCAATGTTTGGTTGTTACCGGAAAAAATGGGGATCGAGCTAAACCTATAACGAATCAACTTGAGGATCTAAAAATAAACTACACTTATTATTCCATTGACACAGAACCCACGATCGAATGTGTGAAAAATGGAGCCGCTCAAGCCATTTTATCCGACGCAGAATTTGTCATTGGAATTGGCGGGGGAAGTGTTATTGATGGTGCGAAAGCTATTGCCGCTTTAGCAACAAACAAAGAAGGTCCACTACATTATCTTGAAATTATCGGCAACGGTCAACCTCTCACATGTGACCCCCTTCCGTATATTGCGATTCCAACAACCGCAGGTACAGGAACTGAAGTGACCAAAAATTCGGTCCTGACTTCACCGGAAAATAAAGTCAAAGTAAGTCTAAGGCACCCATTGATGCTGCCAAATATTGCCATTGTCGATCCTGAATTGACCTATTCAGTCCCACCTCATATAACCGCGTCAACAGGACTGGACACGTTAACCCAATTAATTGAGCCATTTGTATCCTGTGTTGCAAATCCCTTAACTAATTCATTATGCAAGGAAGGAATAACTCGTGTCACTCAATCATTGAGGATTGCTTATCAAGAACCATTTAATAAAGATGCCAGAGAAGATATGGCATTGGCAAGTTTATTCGGCGGACTTTCTCTGGCCAATTCAAGATTAGGAGCAGTTCATGGTATTGCCGGACCACTTGGCGGAATGATTAATACCGCTCACGGTGAGTTATGTGCTCGGCTTTTACCTTACGTAACGGAAGTGAATATAAGGGCATTGCGTAATCGTAACGGTAATTCTGATGTATTATTAAGGTATCAAGAAGTTTCACAAATTCTAAATCAACGTCAAGATGCTACTTTGTCAGATTTAGTAAACTATCTCCATAACCTGTGCTGTGACTTAAAGATATCATCATTGGGAAAACATGGTTTAATTACGGCAGATTTTTCTGAACTGGTTACAAAGGCGATGCGTGCAAGCAGTATGAAAGGCAATCCTATTGTACTTGAGGATACTGAGATTGCCGAGATATTAACCAACGCATTTTAAGCGTCAATCTAATCCTATTAAATTGGATTCCTCTAAATTCGGCCAATTTTCATTTCATGAAAATAACCTTAAACTAGCTGAACACTGACACCTGAAACTCCTAACATCTTAAGCGTCAAAGGAATTTGCAAAGAAGTCATCTCCTCCCACAATAGGCTATATATATTAGACTTTATCATCTTTCTTTTTTTTAGTCCGACATGTATGGTTATGTTTTAGCCCGTATTTCTCTCAAGGTTTTGTCATAAGAGTATGTAGTTGCTTGCAATTGCGTGATTTTTTTGTTCTAAACGGGTGAAACAGTATCGCCATACTGTGAGATCGTGAATGACGAATAAATGGTGCAAGTGCAGTCAATTACGTTCGCGCAATAGAACCCTGGTAGAAAATGCGGGCTAGTGTTCACTGCTATTTAACATCCAATTTTATCATTACCCGATACATTCATGAAGCTTTTAGCCATTGTTTCTGATAATACCGAAAAAGCCAGTACTAAATATCGTGCAGAACAGTATTTGCCTCTATTTAAAAAACATGGAATTAATGTTGAATTTGTAAGACGTTCAGACCTTGATTCACTTCCCAGCGGTAACATCGAATCGTTTGATGTAGTCATTAATTTTCGATGCTTATTTAGCATTAAAACCGCACAGAAAATAGTTTCATCAGCTCAGCGTACTATATTTGATTTTGATGATGCGATTTATACTCGACCGGGAAAACCCCATTCGTTTATCACAGCCATGCGCGTCAAGAAACGGCTTCATTATTGGTTAAATCATGCAGACACTGTAACGGTATCGAATAATATCCTTGCAACTTATGCCTTGGCCTATTCAGAAAATGTCAAATTCATTAAAATGTCGCTCGATACAAATACCTGGAAACCTAAACATAGAAATAATAAAAGATTTATAACCGTTGGTTGGGCAGGATCTCCCACGACCATTCACCATTTGGAAGAAATCGATGACGTGCTGGTCGAGGTGCTTGCAAATGTGCCTAATGTAAAGGTTGCAGTGTATTCTGGAGCGAAGCCAAATCTAAAATGTAAATTTGAATATCACCCTTACAAGCCAGAGGGTGAGCTTGGTTTTGTACAATCTTTGGATATTGGGTTACTGCCGATGACCTATGACGAATTCGCACGGGGTAAATCTCCTATTAAAGGGATTCAGTATTTGGCTTGTGGTATTCCTGTTGTCGGCAATGCTGAGGGAGGTACCGCCGAAATTTTGAAGGCAGATCATAGTTTTTCAGTTAATAGCAAATGTGAATGGATTGAATGTGTGTCTAACCTGGTATCTGACAGGGAGTTACGGAATAAAATTGGCCTGGCGGGGCGTCAATTTGTTGAAAAATATCATAGTTTGGATAGGGTCTTTGCACAGATGATGAAAGTTATTAAAGTTGACAAAGAGTCCGTAGTCAAAGATAAAATGTGAGCAGTGAAAAATGAGTAGTGAAAAATTAAAAACGCATAAAATAGTCTTTGCGACAACGAAATATTTTGACTATGGTGGCTTGCAACGGGATTTAATTCGAATCGCGCAGGAATGTCAGTCAAGGGGGCATACCGTCGAACTGGTCACGGATAAATGGGAAAGTAAACAGGCAAAGCCATTTACTGTTCATGAGGTTAATTTAAAATCGTTAACAAATCATGAGAAAAACGACGAATTAGCCGAACAGATTCTCAATTTATCTAACAAGGATAACATTGACTGTGTCGTTGGTTTTAATAAAATGAAAGGACTTGATGTTTATTATGCAGGTGACCCTTGTTATTCGTTTAAATTTTCTGCAACAAAACCTAAGGTTTTTCGAATGCTACCCCGATATAAAGCACTTTTGCGCCAGGAGGAAGAAGTGTTTCAACCTGGTATCGATACAGAAATATTATTAATTGCGCATCAGGAAAAAGAAAAATTCATTAAAATATATGCAACAGAACCTGAACGATTTAATTTGCTGCCGCCGGGAATCAACCGGACATTTCTTGATTCCTATAATAGAAATGAGGATGACATAAAAAATATCAGACACGATCTTGGCATTGCTGCTGATGATATAATGGTATTAATGGTAGGGTCTTCATTTCATACAAAAGGCGTAGATCGGGCGATTAAGGCGGTGGCTGCTCTTCCCACTGAACTAAAAAATCGATGTCATTTAGTGGTTGCGGGAGAAGGAAAAACTTCATTTTTCACGCGCTTAGCGAGGACGCATAAATTGCAACATCAAACTCATTTTATTGGTGTTTGTGATAATGTTGTTAAACTCTATTACGCTGCCAATACACTAATACATCCTGCATATTCAGAAAATACAGGTACGGTAATCATTGAAGCCATGTATTGCGGATTACCTGTTTTGGCGACGGGAAACTGTGGTTTCGCAACACATTTAAGATCTGCTAATGCCGGAATGATTTGCCCGGTCCCTTTTGACCAACATCATTTAAATCAAATGTTAAACACAATGATAGCATCCGATGAATATACTTTCTGGAAACAAAATGGAATTAGGTATTGTCAATCCCATGATCTGTATAGTTGTATTGAAAAAGCGGCGGATATCATAATTAAATGTGCGGAGAAGAATCGATGTCAGACGCTGTAATCTTTATTGAAGAAAGTGAAAAATCGAATTTCGAATCGTTTACTGATTTTTCGATGTTTTTCGAAATCAAGGGGGTTACCTACCGATCCGAAAAAAACAGAGAAACGGTTCGCTTTAATCTTAACGGTACACGTTATTTTATAAAACGACACTCAGGTGTTGGTTGGAGGGAAACTGTAAAAAATTTGGTTCAATTTAAACTTCCAATATTTGGGGCAAAAACAGAATGGGACGCGGTTAAGCAATTGCATGATCTGGGAATTCCAACGGTTACAGTTGTTGGTTATGGTATTAATGGGAATAATCCGATCACTCAAGAGTCATTCGTTATTCTAAGAGATATTGGTGAAAATATTAGTTTAGAAAAGTTTACTGAACGGTGGAGGTCAAACCCGCCAAATATCATCTTAAAACGAAATCTCATTTATCGATTGGCTGACATTTCACGACAATTGCATACCAACGGGTTAAATCACCGTGACTATTATATCTGCCATTTTTTGATGGGCAAACCCCAGGGAATTGAATCGATTGACTCTAGCAATCCCCAACTTTATCTTATTGATCTTCACCGAATGCAGAAACGGGATAACACTCCAGAACGATGGGTGGTTAAGGACATTGCCGGACTTTATTTTTCAAGTATGGATGCTGGCTTAACACTGAACGACTATTTTCGTTTTCTAAAGCGCTATCATGATGCTTCACTGAAAGATGTTTTTAAATGTTATACACCGTTTTGGACGAAGGTAGAAAAGCGAGCAATAAAGCTTTATCAGAAGGTTTGGAAGAAATCACCGAAAATTCCGTTTTTGGCGGACAAGTCGACGTAGCTTCCGTTTTTACGACAATCGTTCTCAGTCACATCCGGTCGCATTGTCCTGCCATCCCATTTGGTGCATTCGCGTCAACTTAAGAAGTTAACCCGGTATTCTCACAAACTTTGTCGTGAGCAAAGTTAGATAGGCTATATTCAATGGTTTTACGTTGGCGAGCGGATAACCGTGTGTCGAGATATATTAAGGGCTCACAAATAAATAACTTGGATAATTTCGCGCTCAGATTTATGTCAGGTTTGGGCGATCTGAATGGCGAAAAGCAGCAGGAATATTGCAATATTTCAATGTTTTTCGTCATTCAGATCAGACATAGATGACCTGAAGATAAGATGTGAAAAATCCAAGTTATTTATTTGTGAGCCCTAAGTTTGCGAGACAAGTTAAAACTTTGAATTGAGGTGATATACGCTTTTGTAAAAGAAGTATTGTGAGGAATTCGGCTTAAAAATTCGTTCGCTAATTTTTCGGCTACTACAGTCATAGTTCAATTATAGACCTTTTGAACAGAAAGTCAATTGCAGCCACTGGGTTAACACTTTGAATATGAATTTCTTACAATTTTTGTCAGCAGATAAGACACCTTGAATTGTCAATATTGTAAATAATTTAGGTGTTTAATCTGATAGTAACACCTTAATGGTAGGAAGATACAGTTTTTATTTTTGAAATTTATGAATACAAAAGCACGCAACGATCATCCCGCAGACTGTAGTCTAATGTGTAAGTTGAATTTTAAAACCAATCCATGATTTTTTTTAATTAATTGATATTTTCTTCTTCAAGAACATTGAGCATTCGCAGTTTTGCTTGATACATTTCCGGTTGTAGGTTTCCAGGCCATGTTACCTCTACATGGTTGATTTTTATGGCATCTAAAAGGCCTATATGAGCAAGATATGGGCTACTGCCAAATCCTGTTTTATTATCCATAAGATAATATCGTTTGATTTCACCACCATTTTTCCGAGTGGCAATGACTTTAATTTTTGCTCCTAAACCATATGAGTTGCTCCTACTGCCTTTAAGTCGAATTTTGACCCAACTGTTTTTCGATTGACTTTCATTCAAAAAGAGTTGATTGGGCCATTTGTCTCCGGGCCACATGCCGCCTAAACTGGAATAAATGTCTTGATCGCCATCGTTGTCAAAGTCGAAGAAAACAATTCCGTGACCTTTCTGGATGGTCCCGAAACCAAACAACATTGATATATTATCCATATGTCCGGTTACTGTGCCATCGGTATTTGTACGCCCAACATACATTAAATTCGGTAGGACAAACCAGCCTTCAGGTGTCCCTGTGCCCAAGTAAAAGTCGTATGCACCATCATTGTTGATATCACCAAAGCTTGATCCCATTGTTGCGATCGGCATCTCACCGGAGAAGAAATCTCTCTTTTCTTCAAAATGCCCAGATTCTTTTTGAATCCATATACTGCTATGCCCCATCTTGTACGGCTTTCCAAAAACGACCTGTTCTGTAACGGGTTCAGCGATGCCCGAGCCGCCGAAAAATACATCAAGCAAACCATCATGATTAACATCGACAAAACTAGCCATGAAACCTGTCTCGTTAGCGATAATGTGATTTGTAGGTTGAAATTGCTTGCCGTCAATGTTTTTTAGCAGCGACTTAATACCACGCTCCCATGATGTAATAACCAAGTCCAGATAGCCATCATTGTCGTAGTCGCCAAAGGCTGCGCCGACAACATTTAGATCGCCAACTATTTTATCCAACCCAAATTCCTTAGTCTGGTTTGTAAATTGGCCGCCGCTATTAATATAGAGTCTTGATGAAATCATTGGCGAAAAATCCAGTAAATTGATAATAGCATTGGCCAGAAAAAGATCGAGATCGCCATCATTATCAACATCTCCCCAAGCTGGTGTCCAGGTCGCAACTCGCAGATTTTTTTCTTTCTTTTCTGTTGTTAATAATCCTGCTGTAATCGTGACATCAGTGAAGGTTTCGTTACCGTTGTTTCGCAACAACTTAAATTCACCAATAGGGTCGCCAAAATTTGGTAGGGAGGCGAATATATCTATCCAACCATCATTGTCATAATCGGCTGCTGTAACCAGATGAACACCCCTTATATGTGACAGATCTGCGGTATTTGTTTTATCGATAAAGCCCATGCCTTTATTGTTCCAATAGTATCTCAGATTTCCGTAAAGACCGCCAGTGATAATATCAAGAAATCCATCTCTATCAAAATCTTCAACAGCTACACCTTTACCTGCGTCAAGGGTATTGACATTTAGCTCTTTAGCAACATCACGAAATTTTAGAGTGTCATATTTTTTCGCCATTTCATCTTTGATGTTGCCATAAAAGTGGTCAATGAAATTGCCTTTGATCTGATATTTTTCTGGAACTTCACCGGGAAACATATTGATGGTCATATAATTGAAATTAAGTAGCCATTGATATAACGGGTTATCTCCATATTCATCGAGCAGCAACTTCATGATTTCAGCAGCTTTTCGGGAATATTCTTCGTTAGTATGGTGAATAGTCAAAGGTAGGGAGCACATCAGACTATGGTCATGCATCGATTTGTCATACAAGTGTCTATTGGCAATATCGGATGGTGGAATTTTTTTGGTCAGTGGATCAAGACAGTTTTTTGTTTCAGCTAATCTCATGTAAGACATTGATAACCAAAAATTACTTGATTCAGTTTGTGTTTGATTTTTGTGCCAAGACTCAATATAGGATACAGCTCCCTCAAAGTCGCCGCGATGCCAGGCAAGTTTACCTAATTTTAATTCGTCTAGCTGTTTTAATGTCTCTGTATCCTGGACAATCCATTCGAAGTCCATTACACCAGTTTGACGATTGAGTTTCGTATTCTTGAAGTATTCTTCCCAATATTTGGCTGTTTTAATAAATGAAGGTAGAGTATCCCTGGAATAGCGAATTTCCTTTAATAAAATCCTAATTGAGCTCGGTCCTACAACGGTATTTTTTGAGAATTTGTAATAGCAGCAGATGGCGATGAAAGTGAACACAATTAGCGCGATTAGGCATTTATATTTATTTTTCATAGTTATTATTGGATATTCAATTTTCTGTGTTAAAAGACAAAGGCATTTTTTTCAGACGTTTGTAGTCCGTTCCGCAGTCGCGGGACGGAAGTATTAACGACGGATCAGTGAGTGAGTCCAAGTACCGGCTCGCCGAAGCTTTCCAAAACTTCCGCCTGAAGACGGAACTACAGACTAAGCACTCTTCCCATACAAACCATCCTGTTAATATAGATCAACACATCTGGTATTAGTCTTTGGTTCCAAATTTCAATAATTCATACTTCCCTGGTACCAATTGGTTGTGGTTTCGATAAATCTGCCGACCATGTGTTCGCAATGCGGTTCAAATAGATTTTTGCAAGTGGCTCTTAGTTACATTAATTTGCACTCATCATATTTTTTTCATAGGGAATCCATGAAACTAAACCATTGATTTTTGATATTATCGCAGTTCCATTTTTTAAATTATCGAGTTCAATTGTTGATTTTGTCCGTTGTTTATCCGGCCATATTATACGCAGTGCTTTTGCAGTTTTTTTGCCCATGGCAAAATGAATACTGTCCAGTTTATTGGCGATATGCGAGCCTTGGCTAGCCCTATTTATCCTTAGATATTTATCATTAAGAATCAATTTTGCTCCAATCGCATCACGATTGTAGCTATTCTGGGTATCATCGATCAATTTTACCTTAAGCCAATGATTTTCATGATATGCATTTATAAACGTGCGGGTTCTTCCAGGGTCGAAATGGGTCAGTTCCGGATAACTGAGATCATGAGACGATAAAACGGCTTCGGTGCCATCAGATTTACGGTATTTTAGATTTGTGGCCGTCGACCTTCGCGAGTCGTAACCTCCTTGATTACGGACGATCAAGTCATCGAATCCATCACCGTTCAAGTCGGCTGCCACTACCGTTTTTCCGTTTTCTGCTGTTTGTATCATATCTTGGTTAATTGTTTTTGTTTGGACAATTAACCCTTGTTCACTCCAGACGCTTCTGTCATAGCTATACACCATATCTCGTTTTGACCAATTTTTTGTAGGCGCTTTACGATATATATATCCATCGCTTTTCAGACGATCATAGCGTAACTCCTCAATATTAAAAACCTGGTGTTCAGCCGTTAAATCAATAAAACGCATATTTCCCGAGTCTGCAGTAGCATTGATCAGCAGGCGACCGGGATTTGTTCCCATGACGCGGAAGAGACCACCACCCCGTCCGACTAAACAACCCAGAAAGTAGAGATCTGGCAGACCATCATTTTGCATATCGAAACTGACGCTGCCCCAGACAAAATCGTAGGCATCTATTGAACTGCGATCGAAGTCTGGCGCTGAGTTCTTGACAAATTCAGAAATTCTCAAATTATTGGGAATTGCGGCATCAGGCGGTAAAACGGTTGAATGTCTCACTTTATTCGCTAGTGTTTTTCTAAAATTTTTGCCATCGACAAACATATGACGAGGATCGTAGTGCCCTAATAACAGTGTGTCGGCCATGCCAGGATCAAAGAGTACAAACGGATCCGAAATAACAAAGGTAAGTGAAAAAATCCCTGCACCCATGTTGACGGCAAATAAATCTTCTTCTAAATCACCATTAAAATCGGCAGGAGCAAATGACATCCAGCTGCCGCGTACCTTTGACTTTGGATGATCTTCCTTTTTAAATCCATTCCCTTTTTGATTGATATAAAGCGTCATTTGGGTAAAATCGTTGGCGACCCATAAATCCGGATAACCATCATCGTTTACATCCTGAAATACGGATGCCCATGATATCTCTGCAGCTTCACCTTTCTGATCATTGATCGTTAAAATTTCAGGCTCGTAAGGAATTATTTTCATGAATGGTGGGATAAGTGAATATGCGGATGCAATTAGTGGTAATTTTCGTAATTTATAAAACGTCGGTGCACGAGCAAACCTCCCGTCCACACCCATCGTTTCTGCTCTTTGTTCAAATTTCAAAATACCGGTCTCTGCCAATTGGTTAATATATAGCTGGTTGCTGGCTCCGGCCCAATATTTGGATCCCCCTGGCCAGTAATCGGGGTCCATTGCATTGGCTTCAAAAATATCCAGGTCGCCATCAAGATCGATATCAGCAATTGCAAAAGAGGTTGTCAATCGTTGTCCTTCTATTTTTGCTTCCCTGCTAATGTCTTGCCATTCCGGTAAACCGTCATTGTCTTTATCACCTAAGTTTATATAAAGACTATTTGCTCCCATAAACTCTTTCCCGCGACTGGAATCTCGCTCGTCAAATTGATTTTGACGTGGTTGGTAGTTATGGAGCAGGTGGATACCCGGCGCGGACAATGGCTGTTTCGATCGTTTTGCCTCACGCCCTTCGGGCTCAACAAACGGAGGTAAAATTGCCTGTGTTTTTGGATGAGACCAGGGAATACCTGGAAGTGCATTTCCAACCAGCAGGTCTGGGCGCCCATCACCATTAAAGTCCGCAGATACGGCGACAAATGACTGACGTCCAAATCGATCTTCAGAATCATTGGC
>JAJFLO010000128.1 GCA_021772675.1 Verrucomicrobiota bacterium
GCGATAACTTGACCACGTAAAATCGCGAAGATAATTATGACGTTCTTCAAGATCGGCCTCACAGAGTGCTTTGATACGTATCGGATTAAGATGAATGTACCGGGATAAGCGGCACCGATAAAGTTCATCATCCACAAGGTGTGGCCTTGAATACCAAATCCTTTGACCAAATTCTAAAATCTGCAACTATTGAACCTGTTATTCTGCCACCCAAATCGCCGAACCTAAATGCATACGCTGAACGCTTCGTGCGATCTATTAAAGAAGAATGTCTTAACAACTTGATCCTCTTCGGTGAGAAATCACTTCGTTATGTTGTCAAAGAGTACCTGAGCTATTATCACTCTGAACGCAATCATCAGGGACTTGACAACATTATCCCGTTCCCGGATGAACGACTCGGGCAAAAACAGGGTGAGATTGTGAAAACTGAACGGATCGGTGGCATGCTTAATTATTACCATCGCAAGTCGGCGTAGCTGCCCCGATTCACATCAAGTAAAAATCCCCTTTCATTTCATAGGTGAACTGTGCCAAAATTCAGAATAGTCACCTAAAAATCAACGGAAAAATTCACACCGGATGAAAAAGCCGCAAAATTCACGGTAAATCCTCATCAAGCAACCCAGATTTTACCCAAGAAATCTACCCCGATTTTCCGCGGATGAGTTTTTTGACCCTACGAGCTTGTGCTCTCGAAACGGAATTTTTCAGAAATTTTAACCGACGAAGCTATCAAAATCGAAGACGTGTCCATCAGAAGCTTATTATAACCATGTGAGTGCTCACGCACAACGTGGCCAGGTCAACGTATTCTAACTCTAAATCAATTTGATCATCAAGAAAAATTGCAGGCGGGCCTCTATCACATGGATTGATCCATAAATCACAATGTCGCAAGATCTTTTCGATAACTTCCGCCTGATGTTTTTGGCTATCGTCCTCTCTGCCTGGGACTCAGACGGTTAAACTGCAGTATTATTTGCCCAGGAACGGGTAGTTTCTTTTAGTCTTCTTGCTAATATCTCTGAAAGATTATCATACACTTTAGCGGCAATCCTGGGGAATCGCTGCTTAACTTTACCAAGGCTTTCTTTATTAATTTGAAGAACTTTCACAGAACCGGATGCAATGACATTCGCAGTCCGAGGCTCGCCGGTCACAAATGAGATTTCACCGAAAATATCCCCCTCTTTAAACTCTTGAAGTTTCTTCTCATTTTTCTCCTCCGACTCGATTATAACTTCCGCTTTTCCCTCAAGAATTAAATAAATGTCCTGAGAATTATCCCCCTGTCTGATAATCAGGTTAGAATCGTTAAAATCCTTAATTACTCCAAGTAAAACAACCTTCTTGAGTTCAGAAGATCTTAAGTCCTTAAAAAGTATACTTGATTGAATACATGCATCATTAATTTTAAGAGCCATAAGATCCCAGGCCGACAATAGATGAACCCGAAGCAAAAGTAGCGGTAGTACAAACAAGTCGCTGATGACAGCGCTGATCATAACAATTGCCGCCAGAAAACCAAACTGTATCGAGGTCACCATGTTAGATATCATCAGTACTAAAAAACCTAGAGTCAGTCCGATTGATGTCGACATAATTGGTCTTATTTCATGACGTACAGTCTGAATCAATGCTGCTTCCTGATCCTGAGTCTTCTGTAACTCCTTATTCAAACGAACCATAAAATGGAGTGTATCGTCAACTGCGATTCCTACTGCGATCACCCCAACTAGACTTGTAGCCATATTAAGTGGGATACCAAACAATCCCATTGCCCCGAAATTAAAAACTATCGGAATTAAATTCGGAATAATCGATAAAATACCCGCTTTCACCGACATAAAAAGGATTGAAATCATCACCATTATTACTAAAAGGGCTATGGATAGACCGAACACTTGTCCCTTGGCTATGGCATCTGCTCCATTGTTAATAAGGATAGTTTCACCCGTAAATTCGATCTTTAAATTTGGCGAAAGACTATTTTGTGCGAATGCTCGAGTTTTATCTAGTAGCATATTTAACTCTGTTGTACCAGCTATATTATGACGAACACTGATAGTCGCGATTTTCTGCTCATAGTCAATTAATTTACTCACATCTTCACTGTCCAACATCAGTAAATATTGAGAGATTGCTTCTTTTGATTCGGGTATTTTATGAAATTCATCCTGACCTTCATTCATTTCCTTATTCATTAATTGAATGTAGTCCGCAATAGAACTTGTCTTATCAACAAATGGGTTCACAAATTTTTGGAGACTGGCAATATCGTTCAGGATTTCAGGGGTAATAATTTGATTTTCTGTATCAGTCTCAACTATAATCGAGAAAGCCATGGCGCCCGACATTTGTTTATGTATTTGCGTATATGCTTGTCGAATGGGAGCGCTTTCCTTAAAAAATCCAATAAAATTTGTGTCAATCTTAATCTTATAGCAACCAATCATAGCCACGATAATTGCAGCCGAAACACTCATCAAGACCAGCAAACGATGATTAATAATTATATGGGTTACTAAATTTTCAATTTTATCTATAAAGTTATGAGAATGAGATGGCTCCAGCTTTTCGCTGAACCTTTTCGGTACGGCAAAAACTTTCAGCAAGTTAGGAATAACAGTTATCGTAATAACGAAATTAAATGCAAGCCCGACCGCAGCGCAAATACCGAATTCTTTAAGCATGTGTATAGAAGATGTTGAGACACACAGGAAGCCAAGTAAAGTTGTGAGAGAAGTAAGAAAAATCGCCAGTCCTGATTTATAGGCCATGCTGCGGATAGCATTCATTTTATTCTTCCCTGCTTCTATACCCAATCCGTATTCAGACAGCATATGAACATCTTCCGTACAGCCAATGATAAGTAACAGGGGAGGAATGATGGCGGAAATCGTCGTCATCTCATAACCCATAGCTGCCATAAAGCCAAACGTCCACAGGATACTTAACATACCGGTAACAACCGGTAAAATAACGACAACATAAGATCTGAAAGAAACAAGAAAAACGATACAGATCACAAGTAATGCGATTGGATTGACGGTTTTCATATCATCTATTATGTATTCTACATTTGTGACCTCTAATATTGAGCCTCCAACTTGATATATTTCCGCATCGACAAGCCGTGTTTTGGCGTCTTCCATCAGTGTGTTGATTTTGGCCGTTATTCGCTGACTATAGCCCGTCTCATTGGGTCGGCTCTCAAGAAATACATTGATGACGGTCGTTTTTGAATCTTTCGATATCGTATCATTGACAATCAACGGATTTCTCAGCGCGTCTCGACGGACGGATTCAAGTTCCTCAGGATCACTTGGGACATAATCTAACAATGGAGCGGTATCCAGACTGCCTTCATCCCCTTTTATCTTGTTGACAGTGGTTAAACTGACAACTCTGCTGACACCGTCAATATCGTAGCATTTACTCGTAATGTTTTCGACTTCAAGGAGAACCTCTTCACGAAAAACATCATCTGTGTTGACGACAATCAGAATCATTTTGTCATCGCCAAAAGTTTCCTTTATCTTTTCATAATAGACTTTTTCAGGATCTCCCTCAACCATCATAGATTCGGGTGCTGTATTAATTTTAAGCTTAGTAATTTGGCTTAATGACAATACGCTCCCTATGATTACAAAAACAAGATATGGAATTGGGCAATTTAATATCCATGACATTACTTTTTTCATTGATTAAATCCCTTGATAATGGGTTGCTGAGGATAGGATACTTTTCTACCTGGAAAACATCTGATTGCAGAAGGCACTCCTGATCATGATTGATTACCAACCGCTCTTGTTGACTGTTTTATTTTGGTTAATATTGCTAATCTAATCAAAATTTACAACGATTTTATGTCAGCTACCACCGGAAACCGCCGGGTTTATTACCGCAAAAACGACCGCAATGATAAAAAATTTACAGATCGAAAATTAAAGGAATTATGCTGATATCTGTTGCCGACTTTTCCCGTTGATGGATTTCGTGGATACAGGCACAAATAGTATCAGTCGAATATTGCTGATAACTTACTGTCAGGGTCACCTTTATGTAAAGACATGATTTCGGCTCCGCTCCGACCAGCATGGCAAACCTCATTCTCCCAGAGCCAAAATATGAATACTCACTCAATACTCTCAATGTGTATAGGAGATATGATCGGATAACTAAAAAATGCAAAGGGTGGTTCCACCAGGAATTTAGGGAAAAAAATGAGAGACCTTGCAATGGTTTGGTGAATTCATATGATAATAACATCATTTAGATTAATATATGGAAATCCATTTATTGTCCCAATGGATAAATCTGGAAGCCCTAACCCGCATTCCTCACAGCAATGAGACGAATAGTAACAATCTTCAGCTCCATAATGACTTACAAATATCCTCGAAAGACCACAGTGGGTATTCCTGCGGATTTGTAAGTTATTATAAAACTCACTATTACCACTCTTCATTCACATTCTTGTGAGAAATGCGGGCTAAGGTTTTCGAACCATTGTAGTAAATTTTATATAATCGAAATCAAGTTCATAAATCACTCTGTGCAATTGCAAAATACTCACCACGGTGCAATTTTGTATTATCGTTTTCATCTAAATATAGAGATTTAAGGGTATCTGTAGTCGCTAGTTCTTTTAAATTATAACCGTGTAAATTTAGAAACGATGATAAAGCAGTACTCTCTATGTACCATTTCAGCATCTCCTTTTGGGATTTTAGATATAGTTTAAGTAAATGGCTTACATTGTTATTATTACTTGCCATTGGCTCTATACAGCTAAATATAAAGAGTGGTTTTTTATCCGTTAATTTTTTGAGCGTGTTAAGTAATATAGTAATATCTTTTTCCTCAAGGTACATCAAAACACCTTCGCAGATGTACATAGTCTCTCTTTGTGCATCAAAACCAGTAAATCTACCTAGCGATGACTCAAGGCTCTCTTGAGTAAGGTTAATGGGTATAAAGTGTAAATTTGAATTCTTTTTTTGAGTGTTTACAAGAGATTCTGTTTTCATAGAATTAGTGGCAGGATGATCTACCTCTATAAAATTAACATGTTCGTGTTGTTTATATAGACGTAAAGCTAATGTATCAAAACCAGCTCCAATATTTACTATTTGAGTGGCTCCTTGAGTGATGGTTTTTTGCACACAGTCTTCTATGAAACGTTTACGAAGCACATAATGAAGAGCAATACCAGGCGCTAAAAACCGTTCCATGGCAAGAAGCATGAAACGTAAAAAAAAGTGTTCTAGAGCTTTTAGTCTTTTTTTACCTTCGTCAGTTGCCTGTAAAATCTGCTGACAAGCATCAACTGTTTCATCTGAAACAAGATGTTTATATTGTGGTTTTTGTGCTGTGTATAAAAAACCTTGCACAACGCTATAAGCTGTTGAACTTGCTTGCCTGTTTTTCATTTGTAGACTTTTCTTCCTGCAATTTTCACTAGTTTACAATATTTTCCAATCATGGCTTTCCTCTGCGCTGATCCAACAACCGAACGTTTTGGACAAAAATCATTCTCCGTGATTTCTAAAACAGAAAACAATATCTATTTTCTCCTACACCTTAATTGTGGAGTACAACTCTATCTTGAATATGGTCTTTATTTAATATAGAAAAATGATTTGCCTTAATGTCATGTACTGTAACCTCATTAAGCAACAGTTGATTCCAACCATAATCCTTAGGCACGGTTAGCATAGCTTCATGCTTTTCACTCGCACGATACAGGAATACATCTACCTTGTGTAATAATTTTGACGGTTGATAAGTTCGATAGCAAAGTTCATTTGCTTTAAACACATCATAAAATATAGAGAACTGTTCTGTGGTTATATTTAGTCCATAACCAGTAAGAATGTTAGAAAGATATTTGATACGCTTGTTTTTAGACGCTCGTTGTAATCGTTTAATATCTAAATTAAAATCCACGCCATATAAACTTGCCAGAGTTGTGCATACATCAAAAAGCATAGTAATTTCATCACAAACTTTTTGTTGTTGCATAACCGATGGAGCCAAAGAATCCAGGAGTATTAATGAAGCAATTTTTTCACTTTGATTAAGTAATACTCTCGCCATCTCATAGGCAACCACACCCCCATAGGAGTGTCCAATTAATCTATAAGGCCCCGTGGGCTGTATTGATCGTAAAGCGATGACATTAGCGTTAGCTGTTTCTTCAACACTTTTCAGTGGCGATGTTTTACCATCAAGTCCAACTGCTTGCAAACCATAAAAAGGTTGTTTATTCCCAAATCTCTGACTAAATGGTTGCAAAGATAGCACATTGCCACCCGCTCCGGGCATGGCAAAGATCGGTGTTTTTTTGCCTTTGGGTTGTATGGGCACCAAAATATCAAAAGAGATATCGTGCTTACCTGAAATCATGCACGCTAATGAGACTATACTTGATTCTGTGAAAAGTATTGATAGAGGCAATGTTTGCTTAAACTTTTTGCTAATTTTTGCCATTAACGGCACTGCTAAGAGTGAATTCCCACCTACTTCAAAGAAGTTGTCATAGACCCCTATCTTCTCTGGTTCCAGGCTCAATACTTGTGCCCATATCTCTACGAGGTGTTTTTCCGTGACGTTACGAGGCGCTAGATAGCTATGGCTTGATTTCAGGCTCACATCTATACGCTCTAAAGCACGGCGATCAACTTTGCCATTGGGAGTTAGAGGAATAGTCTCTATGCTGATAAATGCTGCCGGCAGCATATACTCAGGCAAGGTTTGCTGTAGATGGGCTCTTAGGTCCTCATTAGCCAGATTGATAATAGTATCTTCCTCCGCAACTGTCGTCTGATAGAAGGCAATGAGTTGTTTATTGGCTTCTTGACCTTGGGCAATAACGACACTGTCTTTTATCTTTGGATGTCGATTGAGTTGCGCTTCAATTTCACCAAGTTCAATACGAAAACCTCTGATTTTAATTTGAGTATCGATTCTGCCAAGGTATTCAATATTGCCATCAGCCAACCAACGAGCCAGGTCACCGCTTTTATACATGCAGGTGCCTGGATTAAAGGGATTGGAGATAAATTTCTCTTTGGTGAGTTCAGGTTGGTTGAGATAGCCTCTGGCGAGTCCATCACCAGCGATATGTAGTTCACCGGGTATGCCTATGCCTTGTGGCTTGTTGTATTGGTCGAGGATGTAGATTTGGGTGTTATTGATAGGAGTGCCGATAGGGATTGTATTTAAATTAATGTTTTCCAGATTTATTTTATAATACGTGGCACACACAGATGTTTCGGTAGGACCATAGGCATTAAAACAATCTATTTTATTTTCTGAATGATACTTTAGTAATTCTTTATTAGCAGATTCTCCAGCAGTAATTAGTATTCTTAATGGCAACCTTTCTCTTCCTATTGCGGCTAAAAATGAAGGGGTAATTGTCGCTATAGTCACCTTATGTTTTTTTAAGTAATTTAAAAACTTAATCGGGTCGCTTTTTTCTTCTTTAGGACTCACTATTAATGAAGCCCCAGAAAATAGTGCCATATACATTTCGTACACTGAACCATCAAAACAAACAGAAAAATTCTGTAAGCAATTATCTTTTTGTGTAATGGAAAAACCTTGAATTTGGCTGAGAATCATATTAACGATGCCTTGATGCTCGATAGCAACGCCTTTGGATTTTCCCGTACTACCAGAAGTATAAATGACATAAGCCAGATGATGAGATTTTGTCTCTTGACGTAGTTTGGTTTTCTTACTATTTAAATCAATAACACAATCGCGAATCTCTGGCCACTGTTGATCTAAAGCGATTAGCTTAGTATCCTTTGCAGCTAAAGAGATTAGTTTATTCTGTAGTTTTTCTTGAGAGAGAACAATAGCTGCTTGACTGTCTTGCAGCATATAAACCAGTCTTTCATCTGGATAGTCAGGATCCAGGGGTACATAGGCGCCTCCTGCTTGTAATATGCCCAATATACCCACTATCATATCCAGTGATCTTTCCATACATAGTCCAACCAGGCTTTCCGGTTTTACTCCCAGTGATTGTAGATATAAGGCCAGATCATGACTTTTGTCAAAGAGTTGTTGATAACTCAATTGCTCATCCTTATAGACAATTGCTGTTTTATCAGGATTGATTTCTACTTGTTCGGCAAATAATTGATGTATGCATTTGTCCTTAGGATAACCGGTTTTGGTGTCGTTGTAATCTATCAGAAGTAGGTGTTTTTCTTGTGCTGTAATAGTGGGATATTCATGCACCACAAGATTTGGATCTTTACTGACTTCTTTTAATAATACACAGAAATGCTCGAAAAGACGCATTATCGTATCGTGCTTATATAAGCGCGAATTGTATTTTAAATGCATGCTAAATGACGTTTTATTTTCAAATATTTCCAAGCCTAAATCAAATTCTCCTTCTTGATAAATTCCTGCTACGGTTTCTATACCCAGTGCGTGTTGCAGTGGTGAAGACACAAGGTCTGCTTGTGGTATAAAATTTTGATAGGCATAAGAAACTTGGAAAATGGGATTGGTTTCCCCGTGTTTAAATTTGAGCTTATCCATCATCAGTGGGAACGGATAGCCGGAGTGATAAAGCGCATCCATCATAGTGCCTTGCACCTTGCGAAAAAAATCACAGAGTTTAAGCCGTTCACCACAATTGGTGCGTAGTGGAACCATATTAATGAAATAGCCTATTTCGTCTGCAAATTTTTGTGCCGTACGTCCCATAACCGGTATACCGACAATGATATCTGCGGGATAGTCATCCCCTTGGTTTGTGTATTTATGCAACAAGAGTTGGAAAAGCGCTAAGAAGATTACTGAAGGTGGCAAAGAATGCGAATGAGAAAAATCATGAACCCATTTCGATAAATCTTCCGGCAAGTCTTCTGTCAGTGTTTTTCCTTCATAACTGGGTGATGCCAAGTGCGGGAAATCTGGCAGCAATTCTAAACTTGGCAGGTCACCGCTAAGTTGTTGTTGCCAATACTCAGCATGTAACTGACCTTCGGCTGATGTCAGCATAGCCTCTTCCCAGGCAACGAATTCCTGATAACCGAATAACCCATCTGAGACAATAACTTGTTTGTTCTGGTGTAATTGTTGGTAAAAGGTAAACAAAAACTTCAATAAAATCACCGCTGAAGTGCCATCAAAAACAATATGATGAATGGTCAGTAACAGGATAGTATCTTGCTTATCTCGAGTATATAAATCAATTCTGATTAATGGACCTTGGTTTAAATTAAAAGGTTGTTTTGCTTGTTTTTGCAAAAACGACACTAGTTGTTGATCATCTTCAACATTAATCGATTGTTGTTGAATGGTTGTTTTACATTTATCTTCCAGAGAATGAAACAATACACCTTGTTTTTCTATTATCCTTGCGGTGAGAATGGGATATTGTTGAAGCACGTAATTCCATGCTTCGTCTAATAGTTCGACATTAACTTTGCTACTAATCTTAAAGCACAGCGGTATGTTATAGGCACTCATTTCAGGGTGTATATTTTGCAGAATATAAAGCCCTTTTTGTCCTACTGATAATGGGAATTTCCTTAATTTTAATGATCTTTTCTTAACTGTTAGCGGTAGCAGCGATCGTTGTTTTGTAACAATAGATCCTTCTTCTGGTTTTGATTGTAATGGTTTATCAGGGAAAAGTTTTCTTCTGGGCAGAGGCATTAATTCCTGCCAGCTTATTTGTTCTTCTTCAGTCTTAGCTTGTCGTTTTTGTTTTGTGACTGCTAAAGTATCAATTTTTGCCGAATATGTGGCCACTAAGTATGCAGTAAATTGTTGGATATCGGTATATTCAAAAATTACACTGGGTGATAAATTTACTTGCAAGAGATGATTCGTGTTTTGGATAAGATTTGTAACTCCAAGTGACGTTACGCCCAATTCAAAATAACTTTGATCTAAAGGAATTTCTTGCATGGTTTTTTGTAGTTGTAGCGCTATTTCCTGTTTTAAAAACAATTCAATTTTTTCAGCTGCCCTTATAGAACCAGTAGGCTTGGTACCACAACTGACTGTAGAAAATAACCATTTATTTCGTATTGGATGTGATATTTCTGAATGACCTGTTTGATAGGACAAACCTCTCATTTGTACACAAATATTGCCTTGTTCATCACCTAGATCAATATCCAGTTTACTCACTTTATCTTCCGAATTACTGCCATGTGAGTAGCGGACCCAGGCGTACATCTCTTTAGTGCAAGAAGAGAATGTGCTTATATGTTCTAAGACAAAGGGGAGGCTGGGATTTAATGAAGAATTAACAATGGGAGATAAATTATGAGGATTGAGTTTAAGAGCAATCGACGCGAGTATTGCACTGTCCATCAAGCTGGGATGGAGCAGATAGTCGCTATGAGTATTGGATGCCGTAGCGGGTAGTCTGAGTTGTGCGACTAGTTGATTCTCGCCTTGGTGGATCGCTATTATTCCTTGATGTGAGGTATCGTAGTGAATCCCCATCTCGGAAAAAGCTGGATACAAGTTGGCTGCATTCAGGCTGTCCTGCTGCATTTGCTCTTTGAGTTGCCGAATATCAAGTTTTGCCGGTTGTGATTTATTGCTAAATACCGCTTTGCCTTGACAATGGACTATCTCTTGCTCTAATCCTGTGCTATAGATTTCATAGTCGATTTGATTGTTATTATTGACGAATAAGGCTATAGATATAGGCCTGTTTTGGCTTACTGCAACCGGCTGTGACCAAACTATATGGTGTAACTCTATGATAGTTGATTCTCGTCCAGCAGGCATTGCCAGTGCTACTGCAGCTCTGACCATTTCTAAATAGGCGATTGCCGGTAGCGCCTTTTGCCCGTTAACTTGATGATCATTTAAGAAAAATTCTTCGCCAGTAAAAGTAGAACTGAACCGCTGTTCTTCTAGTGTTGATGTATTTTCATGCACCAGCGGATGCAACTTTCCTACATGCTTTGACTGCTTACTTATAACGACTCGACTGGGCTCGTCGAAGTCTGTTAACTGATCACTGTTAATCCAGTACCTCTCTTTGGCAAAGGGATAGACAGGCAGGCTCAGTAGTTTTTTTCTGTTCACGTGATGATCTTCCAAGAAGAATTTCTCTCCTAAAAACGTCGAACTGAATCCCTGATCCTCTAACGTCGATATGTTCTCATGCACCAGCGGATGCAACATTGCTGATTTATGATTGTTGATTGTCGAAGACGCGCCGTGGTGGGTCCATTGTTGATTGGAACTTTGGTCTTCTATCCAATATCGTTCTTTGGCAAAGGGATAGGTGGGGAGTGAAATCCTTTTAGAATCTTGAGAAAATAATGCATGAAAGTCTAAGGAATATCCTTGAATATAAAGATCGGCAATAGCTGCTAAATGTTCCAGATAGTGAACAGCATTTGCGGTAGTTCTGCACTCTTGAATACATTGATTTCCATAAGTCTTCAGTGAAGCTTGCTCTCGTATTTTACCTTCTTTAACCTCTGAAATATAAATTTGACTCACCGTTCCCGTTTCAATCCATTGCTCAAGAAAACATATCAATTCTTTTTGACTGCGAGCCACACAAGAAAATCGATGAGCAATGTGCATACGCCCCACAAACAGACTGTAGCTCAAGTCATTCATTGACAGCTCAGGCGTACGTTTACAGTACACAAGAAGATTCTGTACCTGTTGTTTTAATTGCCCTGAGGTTCGAGCTGACAGCACCACTAAATAACCCGGTGATTGGAACACGGTTCGCTCAGTGAAAGGTGCTTCTTCAATAACCAAATGCGCGTTGGTACCACTGAATCCAAAAGAGCTAATGGCGGCTCGTCGCATTTGCTTATCTTCTATTTTCCATTCTTTCAACTGAGTATTGACATAAAAAGGACTTGACTCAAAGTCAATGGCCAGATTGCCTTCTTGAAAATGTAATGATGGGGGGATTTGTTTATGTTGCAGTGACAGTAACAGTTTTAAAACACCAGCGATTCCCGCCGCTGTCGCCGTATGACCTATATTCGTTTTAACCGAACCAATAGCACAGAACTGCTTCTTATCTGTATAGTTGCGAAAAGATTTACTTATTGCACTATATTCAATTGGATCTCCTAATTTAGTCCCAGTGCCATGAGCTTCGACAACTTGAATGCTTTCCGGATCTAGTTTAAATCGATCATAAACCGAGCATTCTAATCGTTCTTGTGACCCAGCGCTTGGGGCCGTAATGCCATTCGTGCTGCCATCTTGATTTATCCCACTGCCTACAATCACGCCATGAATAGCGTCTCCATCTTGTAATGCATCTTGTAACCGCTTTAAGACGACTACGCCTACACCTTCCCCTGGCACAAAACCATCGGCCTTGGCATCGAAAGTATAACATTTCCCACCAGGGGAAAGCATGCCCGCACGATTGGAGGTTTGGTAAAATTCGGAAGTGGCTTGTAAAAAGACGCCTCCAGCTAAAGCCATCTCTGTTTCTTGTGACCATAGACTTTGGCAGGCAAGGTGTATAGAGACCAAAGAACTTGAACAGGCTGTGTCAACCGCAACCGCAGGTCCCTGCAGATTCAGATAGTAGGAAATCCGTGCAGGAATAACTGATCCTGCATTGCCCCAAAAGGCTTGTGCTGGCGGTTCCTTTCCAAAAAGCCTGGCATAATCAGAGCCGCCACAACCCACATAAACGCCACATTGTTTTTCATCCATGCTTTTTCCAGCATAGCCGGCATCCTCTAAGGCTTTCCAGGATTCCTCCAGGAATAAGCGTTGCTGAGGATCCATATATAGGGCTTCCACAGGCGAAATCCTAAAAAATAGGGGGTCAAACAGATCGATGGAATCAATAAAACTTCCCTGACTGCAATACCTATCCATAGATTCAGAAGAAGCACAATCAGCCGTTCTCCAGCGGGAGACTTCTTTAACCAGGTCTTTTCCCTCTTTAAGGTTTTGCCAAAACGCCTCTAAAGATTCTGATTCGGCAAAACGTCCACTCATTCCGATGATGGCTATGGAATCTGTGTTTGCCTTAGTTTTGGTTAAATTATTTGTTTTATTGGCAGCTATGGATGATGATAAAGCCGTTTGAATTTGCAGTGATTCCGGAACCTTGACGACAATTTTGCCTATGTTTCTACGATCAGAAAGTGCTTGATAGGCTTCTTGAATAGATTCAATTGAAAATGTCTGACTAATCATTGGGGAAATAACGCCCTGCTGATAAAGTGAGAACATCTCTTTTCGATAGGTTTCTAATGTATGAGGATCCTCAAAACTCAATTTTCTTAGGTCCACACTGTAAAAACTTTGATTGTTATTCAAAATAGAAAGGTCGATTGATTTTGCTGATTTCAACGCCGTCATAGCAATCTCAATATACCTTCCTCCTGGAGCAAGACAGTTCATTCCTTTTTGCATTGCATCTCCAGAGAGCGTATTGATGACAACATTAACACCTTGTCCCTGAGTTAAACGATGGATTTCTGACTCAAAATCATTTTCCAAATAGTTAATGCAAAATGAGACCCCAAGAGATCTCAAATAATCCAACTTATGATTTGAGCCCGCTGTCGCATAAATCTTAGCTCCGTAATACTTGGCTAACTGGACAGCAATTAGGCCGGTTCCTCCTGTGGCTGTTTGAATGAGAATAGATTCTCCTCGTTGCAGTTTAGCCTTATTAAAAGCATCAATCATGGTAATACTAACCGCCGGTAATGCACAGGCGTCTGCAAAAGACATGGATGGAGGTTTTATCATCACATGATCCTGATCACAAATCATCGCGGTGGCATGAGCTCCCAAGGATTCCCCTGTCCCTACAATCACTGAATCGCCAAGGCGTGTTTTACTGACTGACTGTCCAAGTCCGATTACAACACCACTGGCCTCAAATCCAGGAGTGAACGGATAAGGCGGCATCGTTGGATATAGACCACGTACGCAGAGTAGATCTCCAAAATTCAACGAAAAAGCTTGAATAGAAATACAAACTTCATTCGGTCGTAAGTTGCCTAAACTGGATTCCTGGATAATTACGTCCTGAATTTCCCCCGGTCTTTGGATAAGCACCCTATGATAATTTAAAGTGGAATCACTATGATCCTGCACAGTCCGCCTATTTTGTCTGGCAAATCTACCTCTCTTGCCAATACCCAAAGAAGGCATCTGGGTGACGACTTTTCTAGATGGTTTTGATTGGATTTTAGATCGAATTTCCTGTAGAGCAGTGCGAATCGATTGATGGTGCTCAGCGTAAATAAAGTCAGTCAGTTGACACAGAGTGCCAAAATCGAATAACACTGTCGTTTGTAATACAATATTTAATTTCTGATTAACGCGATTAATCAACTGTACTGCAATAATAGAATCCACTCCATAATCTGAAAAACTACGGTCACCCTCAATCAATTCCGGCTTGATCTTTAACGAACCTGCAATACAATTTTGCAGTGTTTCTTTGACATGATCCTTTAACATCTGCTCAGTGACATCTGCTGAAGACAAAAAATCATTTGTTGATCGACTACTTCTGACGGCAGTAGTTTCGATTGCCTTTCTATCGGTATGCTTAGGAATGGAAGACGGTTGTAATGGTATTTTTTTTACGATTTGTTGTCGTACCCACCCATCACTACTCGCAGCAATAATCTGTTGTCCTAACTTATGGGCTTTATTGGCAGGAAAAAAGGTGGCGAAAAATCCTTCTTCTGTTAGGATCTCTTGCCATTTTTCAGATGTTAATCCCGGGCTTCCTGGTAGACGTAGCGCGGTGTCTTCATGCAACCACCATCCCTCTAATAAGCCAAAGGTCAGATGGCTAAACAAGGACCAGGTGCTGATTTCATTGAGCAGTAAAACACCCTGGTTTTTTAATGCCGCTTTGGCATTGCGTAACGTTTCTCTGATGTTGGGGGTTGCATGTAATACATTGGTGGCAATGATAACATCGTAATGATCTGTTGCAATGGATTGCGTTTTTAGAGGTTGAGACACA
>JAJFLO010000129.1 GCA_021772675.1 Verrucomicrobiota bacterium
TCGGCTCAGGTCGATGAAATAGCTGCCTAATCGTTGAGTAATCCACTTATTGCAGTATTTTTTAAAGTCGTGGTATGTCTTCGTCGCATCAATGGATAAAAAAGTGTAAAATAAAAAAGAGATGCTATGAAGCGTCCCGAATATCGCAATATATTCCTCAAATTTGGACAAAAATGCTCTCAATTTGACAATTTTCTCGCAACGATTTCCAAAGTCCGACAGACTGCTAGAGGGATTCCTGAAAATTGCCAGAGCTGCGTGCAGCAATAATGGAGCGTCAGTGTCAGGATATCCATCATATTTATCGCGGGGTAAGATATAAACCAGCAATTATGGGCCAATGTTTTTTGAGATTGGATTTCATAAATTTGTATAATTAATTCATATCGTTTGTTATGGATGCCAATATTTTGGAATTCAGCCGAGCTCTCAGTGTGAGCGAGTCAGGCTGTTCACGGGACAGTAACGAAATTACGTGGAGTGACAATCTTCAGCTTGCTTATTAAAGTCTTTCAAAAATCAAAAACCAAGCTGAAGCTTGAACTCCAAAATACCGGCAATTCAACCATAATTGCTCGATATAGAACGGATTGGCATTGAAATTCTAAAGCGATGATGTCGTGGGATTAGTTGATATTCAGGATCTGGCCAAATATAAGTTGATGTAACAATTTCATTGACTTCAGGGTACACAGTGAAGCGTTGTAAATTGTAACGAATCAGATTGGCGACACGAAATTGACAAAACGCCATAACGCACGTTTGATTCTTGCTGATAAGCTCCTTCGCTTTTTGAAGCGGTTTTCGCAGTAGATTCTTCCAAAGTCGGACAGACTGCTAGGAAATCTCGAACCGGGAAATTAGAAAGAAGTGATTCGGAAGCTTTATCAATCTAATCATAATCGCGTAAGAATCGGTACTGATGTGTAAATCCGGGCATTAAGACTCAGGTCGATTGGCGATGACTCTATAAAAATCCAATCTCGAAATCTATCACGGTCCAAAAGAAGGATTATACTTATAAATCATAAAACTCGATGTCCGACCTGAATTCTCCCAAAGGTCTTGAAAGGAATGGCAACTAATAAGTAATTCGCCTCAAGAAAACTCTCAAAACTTCAAATTAGAGGTTTTTGTACCCTGACGAGCCCACGCATCAACTCTCTCATTTTATAATACGTCCACATGAAGTCTGATCAACTTATGAATAGTTACTGTTTGACCCGTTTTGCTTATCATAATCGTATTCGTAAATAGAACTTGAAATTATAATAACAATATATTCATTCAAATTAAGGAGCATATTATGAGATTTTACCCCGAGTCTATCGCATCATTTGAACATGAACCGTCAAAAGAAGATTTCAGAATAACCCGTGCCAATAATCAGATCGCTGAATGTGTTATTTCTCTGGTTGATTTTGACATTGGCAAGATCGTATTTGGATTTACTGGAACACTTACAACCAAAATAACCCAGTATACACTACAGATTTTCAAAGAATTACATATTCATGATCCATATATTATGGGTAAATTGGCACATTCTTGTTCTCCAAATTGCATATGTGATATGGAGAAATGTTTGGTTATTGCGACAAAGAAAATCGAGAAGGGTGATCGTATTACGATCGATTATGAAGCAACTGAAGACGTCTTATTTAAATCATTTCAATGTGGATGTAAGGAACCGAACTGTCGCAATCGTATCGTTGGTAAAGAAATTCGAAAACGATCCGGGAGTAACAGAAAGCAAACCTCCGAACTAATTTGTATATAGACCATCAGAAGGTTTTACTTTAACAATTAAGGATTGAATCTCACCCTATGGGATCAGATTAATCTTTGATTGTTTCGCGAAGTCCCGTGTAACCCAAAGCTCACCCACGGGGAAGGAGCGCAGCCGATTCCCCGTTAGAGTGAAGCGATATATTGGACAAAGTCGCTACCGCGACAGTGAAAACCAAAAAAACTCGGTGAATATTGCAGTATTGGCTATCTGCGGTATTTTACTGTTAATCAGTAGCTTGTCTACATGACCCTATTGTATATGGGATGCGCGCAAGAACCGGACTTGTTCAACCCGGATTTGATCTCACTAAAAAGAAGTGAGATCAAATCTAGATATGTTTGTGCTAACAACTGCCCATCATAGTATAAGACACTACTAAACAGGGACCACGTTGGTAGCGCATGGTCCTTTTTGACCTTGACCTACTTCGAATTCAACCGCCTGACCATCATTGAGCGTTGCATAACCACCACCACTCTTTATTTCAGAATGATGTACAAATAAATCTTTGTCTCCATCTTCTGGAGTGATAAATCCAAATCCTTTGTCTGCATTGAACCACTTTACTGTACCTTTACTCATTTCGATCTTGCCTCTCTTTAATTGACGTTCATTTATATTAAGGGTGATTTTCTTTCTATTTTTTTAACACAATTTCAAAGGGATAAATTTATTCTTCACATAATGATAACCTGACCTACGGGTATGAAGCGTTTGGGTACGCCCAGCATGGGCGTGAACTTATAGGGCTAAAGTCCCTTGTAGAAGGATCACCGTAATGGTTAAATATTAAAGTACATTACATCAACTGCTAGCCGATGGCAAGGGCGTCATCGTTAGATAGGGTCTGAAGGAAGCCCTCGCAGTCTGTTGGACTTTGGAAGAATCTACTGTGAAAACCGCATTCTTGGCGCATTTTTGTCCAAATTATCGTCGATCCCACGGGGCGCAATATATATTCCTCGAATTTGGACAAAAACGCTCTCAATTTGACGAATTTCTCGCAACAATTTCCAAAGTCCGACAGACTGCTAGGCAAAATTGCGAGCCGACGAACAGTGCCGAACGGAGTGAGACAAGAAATTGTGCGGTATCTTTACTGACGGAGATTTTAGACGGCATATCCAAAAAGAACTGGATATTTTTAATCACCCAGTAGGGCGTGTGATGACTGAAAATCCAATATCATAAATGAAAATACGTTTGCCATTGAAATTCTAAAAAATTTTAGAAACCCGTGAGATTGATGATATTCCTATAATCAACGATAACGTTGACGTCGTGGGTGTGGTTGATATTCAGGATCTGGCCAAATATAAGTTGATGTAACAATTTCATTGACTTCAGGGTACACAGCGAAGCGTTGAAACGATTTAAATTGTAAGGAATCAGATTGGCGACACTTAAATTGACAAAACGCCATAACGCACGTTTGATTCCTGCTGAAGCTTAACGGCATGACCAAGATATTTCCTGGCTTTCTCCAGATTTCCACTTCGATGGCATGCACTTCCCATAATATGCCAGGCTTCAGCATTTTTAGAATCTACACCATTTAATTCCCGACAAAGCTTTATTGCCTTATTCGGTTCATTATTGCTGATAAGCTCCTGCGCTTTTTGAAGACGAGCGTCCAATTTCACGTTAGGGAGTCGGAAAAAATAAACTGTCCCGATAATCGCAAGATCAGCATATACTTGGACAAACTGGATGACCACTTTTCTTAATCTTAATCTTGACGATTTATTCCACTTATGTCATAAGCTTCGGATGTCTCTCATATAATCGGTCTGATGAATTAGATTTGATAAGCCCGACTAACATATTGACGATTTGAAGAAGTATGTTTTTCCCTATCGCCATAGTTTTCGAGGCAAAGATTCCCTTTGCGACAAGAACATCAAGGCAAGCTGCGCACTCAAGAGCAGAGCCTCGGCCGTATCAAAAAATCTGCATTTATTCGGCCCTGTATACTTGCCGTTTCCTTCGGCAATATTAAGCGGAATCGAAGTCGATGCCCGGTCCAGCTGACCGCGCACCGCTAAGCCTTTCGGCATTTCGCTTAGATTATCATCAATCCAGGTGTTTAAACGAATTGATTCTTTATAGACTTTAAGTTTTTCATGGTCAAAGTAATCTTTCATAGTTGGCTATTTAGCTACAAAGAGTCACTAGAGAATAAGTGGATTAAGACTAAGATTAAGATTAAGAGTAAGAATTCGGATAATATTCAAATCCACTGAATCAAATACTGTCTTAATATATGTTCGTCTGATTCTTTTGGACAATTATTTATTTCCGACT
>JAJFLO010000130.1 GCA_021772675.1 Verrucomicrobiota bacterium
TGGGACCAACACAACAGGAGGTAATCTACAGCAAGGTGCGATTGGGCGTAAGGATTGGCGAGGAAAAGGCGAAGCCAAGGGCGGCTCGGATTAGGGCAGACACTCCGCGAAGCGGTTTAGTTCAACCTGCATTATGCATAATGCAGGCTAATCTTTTCGTTCACTTATATTCTTTGCCAGCATAATAAGTACAGAGATGTCAACTTGCATTGCGATCATATTAGAAATTGATTGGTTAGGTGACAGCTTTTAAGTCGAGATTCATTTTGTATTCTTGCTTGAATTCTTGAATAACTGTGGGAAAGTGCAAATTTTCGAATTGACGTCGACTTTTTTTTAGTTCCCTCTATTGTCATCAAATATTGAATTAACTTATATTTCTCTCACTGCTATACATCAAAGCTGAATTTCAGAACCATGAATTTTACATTCTTTATCTCACGATTAAATGAAAATCCTTCAATGTACATAATGTGGGTAACTGTGGTGATGTTTTCGATTTGTTTCCACGAATACTCACATGCTTACACTGCCTTAAGGCAAGGCGATTCTACTGCTGCGGAGCAGGGACATTTGACAATGAATCCCTTGGTGCAGATGGGGACATTTTCTATTGTAATGCTCTTATTTATCGGAATTTCCTGGGGAGCGGTGCCAATTAACAGAGGGCGATTGCGTCACAAATATAGTGATGCACTTGTGTCGTTTGCGGGGCCTATGGCAAATGTGCTGCTATTTCTAATATTTTGTTTAATGTTTACGATATCAAGAAATCACTTTGATATTACAACATTTCAACAAATGTTTCTTATTGGTGCGACGCTAAATGCTTTTTTGTTCATATTTAACATGCTACCAATTCCAATGTTAGATGGATGGAATGTGTTTAGATTCATATTTCCCCGACTTGAACAGGTGAATAGTGAAATTAGAAATGCATTAACATTTATCATAATAGTACTGTTCCTCATGACGCCATTGATTAACTACTTCTTTGGATTTTCGCAAACGCTCAGTGGTATTGTAATCAATTTTTTTGATATCTTGATTTAATAAGAAGGGATTTTACTCACATGATTCCAAACATAGTTACTTGAGTAAATTATTTACCTGAAGGAAAAAAAACAGAAAGCAGACAGCGCTTATTAAATATGAAATTCGTTCCCATAGCATAGCCCAATATGGTATTTGCTGAACGGCTTCAAAAATATTTTCGCTTGAATTTTTGTGCAATTTATATCCAATCATCAGCATAAAAATATTTTTGGTCAATATAAACCATGGGACATAGAAATTAGGCTGTTCATATATGAAATATAGAACAACAGCGAATTCTATTATAAATAGTAGACATGCTAATGCGGTCAATCTGAAAAATTTTTTTATGAACAGGTAAACCATTTCATCATCCGGTATAATTTCACTCTCAAGACAGTCCTTTGCCTGATTTAGTAAATCTCCAGGTACTTCTTTCACAAGGGTGTAGGCCGGATTTCCCATTGCAAACACTTTTACTGAGTAAACTACAATGACCCAGATTGAAAGGCTTAATAGTAACATGACTTATCTTTTGTCCAGAATAAATTTTGTTTTTTTAAGTTTACCCAATTTTTAACACGTGAATCCATTTAGCTTTAGGTATGCATTGGAAACACTTTTATATGGGTAGTTTTACCGATATGCTGCTTTTCGTGGTAAGCAACGAATGAAAAAACGTTAACGATACTATAATTTTATTTAATTTCAATTACAGCATTTGATCCTTTTGTCACGTTGCAGTACTATTTATGCACCTCATAAAGCACTTATTAAGTGACGATCTAAAAAGAAGGGCGATTAGCTCAGTTGGTTAGAGCGTCTGGTTTACACCCAGAAGGCCACAGGTTCGAGTCCTGTATCGCCCACCAATTTTTCTTACCTCTATAAATCGCAATATTTCGTTGTGGTTAACGGTCTCAAAATTTTATAATTATAGGAGCAGGAGAAAACGTGACTACCAATATGAGCAGAGTGAAATAACCTATTATTTTCCTCTTATTATCCAGTTCATAAAAATTTAAAACTGGTGGATGATGAATTTTTATAAGGAAATATAGAAGTGCTGCCCACATTAGCCACCCCGTCCAGCCGATTGGTTCCTGCCAGCCAATTAATGGGCTTACTACTCCTGAGATTCCCAGTGCAATGATAAGTGCTAGTGAAGTTTTAGCTATCCGCCTGTGCTTTTCATCACCAAACATACTATAAATAATGTGTCCCCCATCTAATTGGCCAACTGGGATCATGTTCATAGATGTGATGAATAATCCAAACCATCCCGCACATAGATAGGGGTAATGATAGATTTCGCTCATTGGCGGTATAAATTGATCTGGATTCGTAAAAACTGATCCTAAAAAATGAAATAAAATTGAATCCCCAAATTGCAATATTAAGGCATCGTTGGCAAAATTGTCCGAGAAATAATCTGGATGAATATTCGTGATATATTCAATCCCCGGCAGGTGAGTAAATCCATAAACCAGAACGAATAAACTTGCGATAAATCCAGCAATTGGGCCATATACTCCAATATCAAACATAGCTCGATTATTAGGAATGATTGATTTTGTCCTGATTACTGCTCCCATTGTGCCAAAGTTGATAAATCCGGGGATCGGGGGAAAAGGTATAAAATAGGGCAGTGTTACGGGGACTTTATGATATTTGGCCGCAAAATAATGTCCGAATTCATGGCATCCCAAAATAAATAGGATTGACAGGGAATAGGGTAATCCGGTCTGCAAGTTTTTAAGGTTAAACTCGAATAAGAAACCTGAAATCCATTGGACACCGGAAATTGTTGTGGCAAACCATGTGATAATTAATAGAATTAAGTGGATCATTATTCGTCTAAATATTCAAATAAAACTAGGTCAAATTCATTCTTGAGAGCATCCCGATAATAAATAGCCAAGATTTTTTTCTCGGCAAGTATTTTATCAACGTCGGAGTCGAATCGACCTCTTACGCCCCCCCCATAATTTGAAATCTTATCTTGAACCACTTGAGATACCGCAATAACACTAAAATAATTCTGTCGTACGGTTAGTAGATTCGCAATTTTACCAATAATTTCTTCTTTAGCGCTATCTTTTGTTTGATTTGTGACGGTTGTGCCGTTACTAAGTGAAGCGATAGTGGCAATTTGACCGCGGAAACGGAAGGGATCGCCACTAAAAACGCCATTGTTTGTTAATATTTCATTGATCATAATAATGGGGTCTGTATCACCACTGCCCTCTCCCAATGTTATTAAACCGGATCCAGTTGTAGGGTTTTTATAGCTGCAACCGATCTTAATATCATATAATAGTCCTTTTAAGACATTTTCATTGTAGGTATTGATATTGATCCTTCCCGTAGTCGTTGTTGTGCTGTTGAGTTTCACCTGACTCAGGATATTTGCATCTCCTTCATTGTAATCACCAAATCCAGTGCTTGCTGCTTGTTGGATGACAACATTTTCATAGGTAGAAAGGTTTATTGTTTCCCAGGTGGAGCCACGGTGAATCGCGCCTAATTCCCAAAGTGTATTCATAGTATTATTGCGAATATATGCTGTTGAAACGTCCCAGGGATTGACTACACCTGCTTCTAAATCTTTGTCTCCGCCTGGATTGGGATTACAAATAGAATTGAGTGAATACCACGTGTGAGCTAATGTAGTACTCCAGCTATTAATTAATTGCCAGTCACTTACGTTGAGGTTTTGTCGAGGATCATCGGCTTCGAAACGAATCCAAAGATAATTGTTTGAGAATCGATTCAACGTGTACGCTGGCAAGGTGTCTAGATAGACATAATCTCTGATCTTTCCACTTGTATTGGTCAACCTAATTTTTACGTCTGAAAGTGTAATATTTCTAATATCGCCGTTCCAATCTGGCTGGGAGGTCGGGATATAAATGATTGTGCTCAATCCGTAGTAGGATTGACCTGATATATTTCCTATGCTGCCCGTAGAAGCAGTATAGGTTGCCGGTGTCGAGGAATTGATATTAGGACTTGTGATAGTTGCTTGAACATTTATCACGCTTCCACTTCCCGTCGAAACATCAAAGATATTTATCAACTCAGTGTATATTCTAATATAAATTCGATTATTGGTTGACGTTGTCCATGAATAGAATAAAATTTCATTGATATAAGGGACCTGTTCATTACCGACATAAGTTGGAGGATCGTTTGTTGGGTAATCTGTTGTTGCTTCTTTATTCGTGTCACTATAGTCAATGATGTTCGCTGCGATTTGTTGTTTCAGAGCATCACTTTTATCGGAGTAATAAAGCCAGGGAATGCCCGATGAAGATTGAGAAGATGAAAAATTATTTGCGGGACTTAGCAGAACCTCCACGGTCATGGTATCGTCATTCCAGTCCGCCCTCGCCAAGTCAAATCGATGTTTATCATTTGAACCGTCAAAATAGGCTTCTATATCGTAACTGAATGGAAAAATCGACTCCAGAACTTCCTCCCTGTTATTATCGTCGGTCCATATCGTCAGGTTATCCTCTTTAAAGCGTTTAAATATGCTATAATAGGAATCCCATCGATTTCCATCAGGGAGAAGGCCTCCATTATTAACCGCTGTTGACTGGAATTTTTCCGCTAATGAGGAACTGATGATATTTTTTAGATTAATTTCCTGAACTTCACTGCCGATTCTACTTTCCTCACTTTCAGTATCAGTACCGCATATTGCAGTTGGATCGACTTTTCCTGATTCATCAATTATTAAATAGGCTAACCGTGCTACTATTGGTGTATCAGTAACATCCACATATTCGTCCGATGGATCATAAATGTGGATCCATCCAAATGTGTCATCAGTTGCTAATGAATTTGCAAATGATGTGGATGGAGTGTAATCAATCTGCGCAAAGGTAACGTGCAAGGCGGAGTCGATTCCCCATCGGTCCACGGCGTGCCCATTAGGATTTTCAAAATCGCTTATCCAATAATACCGGCCGTCCCAATCAGGATCGCTTGAAAATGTTGGACCTCGGAGGGGCGAAGATATTTCAGATGTCGCGTTTGTTGAAGGGAATAAATTTTTTTCTATGTTAGGATCTGCAAATTCCTGTGATAGAAACTGGTATCCTTTTGAAATAATGTTGTTTGAAAATAGTTTAGCTTTAATCTTGTTTCGGTTTAATAAAACTCCTTTTTTAGAGTATACGGAAGATATACCAAATGATAATCCTAGAATGATTAACATTGATATTACACCTAAGGTTACGATTAATGCTGCACCGTGATCGTTTGGAAGAAGTCTTGCATCAAATTCGGTTGAATTTCGGAGTTGAGGAATTTTCATTGTGAAATTGAAGATTTATTAGCCATATACTGAAAACGACTATAGAAATCTAGTTCAGGATTATGTTTTAATGGGTCATTTTTCAGCACTAATTAAACGTCATCCGACATCAATAGATTAATTTTGCGGCTGATTTTTATTCTTGAGTTCGTGTTAAGTTTGATGATTTATAATCATAACGCCATATTCTATCCGATTCTCGTGGGAAAGTTAGAAGTTGTCTATAAATAAATCATACATCTCGTATTTCATCTTCGGCTCATACGATCCTCAATCACGAATTACTCGAAATAACTCGCTATTTCCGTCAGGAAACGGATTGTAAACCTGCGGATTCACTCAATTGGATCGAAAAACTCTAACCCGGATTTCTCACAATACTTTTGCTACAAAAACGTATATCACCTAAATTCAAAGTCTTAACTTGTCTCGCGAACGCAATGTGTATCAACACACTGTTATCCACTCACCTACGCCAAAACAGTGAATTTAGGCAATCTAAGCTTTCTCGCTTCAAAGTGTGTGAGAAAACCGGGCTAAACCAAACCTGGAGCGAATATGTTCAACTTATTTGTGGACAGTTCCTTAGCCAGATTAATTCATCCGACTTCTACTGCGTGCGCATATCTCACTTCATATAAGCGAGTTGTGAAGAACCCAAAGATTTGAAATAGTTCACTATTCCTTCACTTTCGGAACCTACATAACTCATTGATCTAAAGAAAGCTAAGCACTTTGGTAGCGAAACCGCATGAATTAATCAGGTTAGCTGTTATGCATAGATGAATTTTAATTTCCTGAATCCGTGTCGATAGATTCAAAATGTGATAACTAAATAGGTATTGTACTAATTAGCGAATAGTCGCCGCTACGCGGAGGCTTTGATTAAACGCATATGCTTCGTTAGTAAGCATTTGCAGTAGTCACTACAGCTATACTCTTACTGCATAGCAACTGCATTAAAAGAAAACCTCCACGGATTCAGGAATTAGTTAGAACTATGATCAATCCCTAGGTTGAATTTATCATTAAGTTTAGTTATCAATTGTTTTACCAGGTTGGTTTCGATTGCAGATTCTTCCTCTTCCAGTTCCAGACGTTTAATCAATTTTCTGGTATCATTGAGTACGATGTGAAAGTCAATGAAATTATTGTTGACTGAAATATTACATGTTTCAATTTTTGGCGATTCCTTTTCCAGCCATTTTTCAAGTGCAGTTTTGGTAATTGCAGTCTCATGCCATAATTCTTCCTGTGAATACGTCATCTGACTAAAAATATTTACAACAAATCCCGGATCAAGTACGGTCAATAAATTTCCAGCTTTCGGGCCGGATTCACGATCTAAAATCACACGATAAATTGCCTGAAATGCTTGAGCTTGCGGTACGGGCGTCAGACGGCTCGTCTCAAAAATTAATGACTGAATATTATTGTCATTCCACGGGGTGTCTTTTAGTGCGATTGCCAGTAAACTAAGAAATGCTTTTTGACTTGTAGTTAGATTTTTTGCGGATTCCGGTACGGTCTTTTGAAGGTTTGTTTTTTCAGATTCTTCGGCAATATTCTCAACCCAATATCGAACAGATTTGATCCGTCGTTTGAGGTGTTTTTTTTCAACGTCAGTGAGCGGTTTACCTTTATGCTTTTCAATTTCTTTTTCAACATCTAAATGGGGCATTTGTACGAGAGTAGCTAACAACTGGAAATTAGTCTGATAAAAATCACCCTCATCGTTAAGTGTTGAAAGTTGGTAAATCCGTTTGTCTTCTATCGTGGTATTTTCATTGCTGTGTGCTCGGGAATGGCACCGGTCAAAGTCGTTAAACAATTTGATGATACTTTTTTCCTTTGGAGAAAAATTAACTGGTCGATTTGGTAATGGACTCAGGATCAAATATCGTAGTACTTCTGGAGGGAGAAAATCTGCCATGTCTCTTACCGTTGCACCCAACCCCTTTGAAGAGCTCATTTTAGCCCCATCGACTAAAAAGAATTCGTAGGGAATATTTAATGGTGGAGGTTTTGAGAAAATTTCACGCGAGCAACGAGAGGACACATCACGTGATCCTCCTTTGGTTGAATGATCTTTGCCTGCACCTTCAATGGTAATGTCCAATACTTTCCATTTCGCGACCCATTCTAGTTTCCAGGGAAGTTTGCCATTACCATCAAATGGAGATATTTTTCCTTTATTACCGCAACCTTTCGCCCACGTTACCATTGACTTGTGACAGGTATATGTGACATCGTTACCGTCATAATTCGTTACCTCGGTTGTTCCGATTTTACCGCAATTTTCACAAATCACTTGAAATGGATGCCAGTTTTCAGGTCGTTGTGAATTACTGACATCACAATAAATTTTTTGTACAGTTTTGTAATGATTAAGAATCGTATCAATTGCTTCATTAAATCGGCCCGAGCGGTAGATATCTCTCATCCGATATGTTTCTGTCTCTACATTTAATTCCTCGAAAACGTCGAAAAATTCTGTGATGTAGTATTCTGCCATATCGTTTGCATCGGTTCTCAAAGGTGATGGAACATTACACAGTGGCATTCCTAAATATTGTTCAAAATGATCCCCTTCTCCGTCCGGTATTTCATCCAGAGGATCATAATCATCAACACCGAAGAGATAGCGAACTGGTATTTGTTTTTCTTTTAGTGTTTTATAAACTGCGTCGTGAATCAGTACGCCACGTAATGCGCCGACATGCACTCTTCCGGATGGAGTTTTTGAGTCGTTAATTATTTGTGGTTTGTCAATATTTTTTACTAATTTATCACACCAAAACATTATATTGTCCTCTTTAATTTGCCTTCGAAGTTTATAGACGATTCATTCATTTAGGCCTTCTTATCGGCAATCTTTTTTTGCGATGTTGTTGCTCTATTTTTATTCCAAAATTCGAAGTTGAATTGAGGCGAATAGAAGTATTATTCTGTAATACGTTACAACTCTTCATCCACAATCCACTTCGAAATTCGGGTTTATTACCAGTCATTCGAAGTTACAGCAGGCTACTCAGGGGTGAAGAAGTTGATCGGAATTAAACCTAACTTACTAACATGGAGTATTAATTCAGCCGTTAATGCTGGGTTCAATAACTTTTATCCGGCCTTTTATCTGGAAATGTGATATATTAATACTAAATTTAAGCTTTTCTACAAACAAAATTTTATATCCTCCCAAAAGAAGTCAAGAAATAGATCATGAAAACGTCGTTTAATTGGATAAATGAATATATATCAATTCCCTGGTCAATTGACAAATATGCCAATGAATTGACGCTTGCTGGCTTGGAATCTGAAAATATCTGCAAAACTATTGATTTGCCTGATACAATTGTTATTAGCAAGATTCTATCAAGAAAAAAGCACCCAAATGCGGATAAACTAAGCCTATGTCAGATTGATGATGGTTCTGGAACGGCGGTTAATGTGGTATGCGGTGCTCCGAATTGTGAAGCGGGTTGTCATGTTGCCTTTGCCAAAGTGGGCACTGAAATGCCAAATGGATTAAAGCTTAGCAAAGTGAAAATCCGAGGAGAATTATCGTTTGGCATGCTCTGTAGTGAGGATGAGCTTGGACTGGGTAGCGATAAATCAGGCATTCTTATTTTACCTGCATCTGCGCCCATTGGTATACCAATAATAGACTACTATAGCAATGATACAGTGATTGAGTGGGAAGTAACTCCCAACCGTCCTGATTGGTTGTCCCATTTAGGTATTGCTCGTGAAACTGCGGTACTCCTGCAAACTTCAATATCTTACCCAGACGCTCAATTGGTACCTAATAAAGAAAAACATATCAAAGATTATATCTCGGTAGAAGTTGAAGATACAAACCTGTGCCCTAGATATACGGCCAGGGTTATTGAAAATGTAACAATCGCCCCAAGTCCAGTTTGGATGCAGGATTATCTTAAATCCGTTGGTTTAAGGCCGATTAATAATATTGTCGACATTACAAATTTTGTCTTGATGGAATGTGGCCAGCCTTTGCATGCATTTGATCTGAATAAATTGTCTGATCAAAAGATTGTCGTGAGAAATGCTCATAAAAATGAAATGTTGGTAACGTTGGATAACCAGGAACTCACCTTAAACCCTCAAAATCTTGTCATTGCCGATGGATCTAAGAATTTGGCGCTTGCTGGAATTATTGGAGGGGGTAATAGCGAAATAACAGAAGTGACATCTAATGTTCTTTTGGAAAGTGCATGTTTTAATCCATCAAACGTAAGGGCAACATCGAAGTCATACAGTTTATCTACGGATTCTTCTCATCGTTTCGAGCGGGGAGTCGATATTGAAATGGTCAAATTCGCAAGTGCCAGGGCCGCGCATCTCATTTGCAAATATGTGGGTGGAAATCTGGTGGATGGTATTGTTGATATTTATGAAAATCCGTATGTTCATCCAGAAATAGAATGTCGATTTGCAAAGGTAAACGAATTGTTGGGAATTGACATTGATGCATCACAAATTTTAGCGATTTTTAATCGCCTTGGATTAGATATAATTGATGAAGATGATTGTAATTGTGTTGTTAAGATTCCGTCGTACAGACAAGATTTAACACGAGAAGCAGATTTGATTGAAGAGGTCGCAAGAATTTACGGTCTAAATAATATTCCCCCAACAGTGTCGTCGGTCGGTATTCCTGAGCCGATAGCAAATGATCGCTATTTCGACCTCCAGCAAATAAGAGATACCTTGATTTCTTTTGGATTAAATGAGTGTATGAATTATACACTTGTTTCCGAGCACGAGGCGACATACAATACTGGGTTTTCGATTGAAGATTCAGTTAAATTATCGAATCCGTTGAGTACAGAATTAACAACGTTGCGCACATGTTTAATGACTAACATGCTGGAGACAATTGCACATAATATTGATCATGACAACAAAGATTTACGGTTATTCGAAATTGGAAGACGGTTTTACCAATTGAAATCAAACGTTGAAGAGGTAACGGAGGCAGTAGTTATTTTATCCGGATTAAAGAATCCCGAGCGATTTTCAGAGGAAAGAAAAAGGGCATACGATTTCTTCGACATAAAGGGAATGGTTGAAGATATTTTGGAAACAAGAGGTTTTCAAAATGCGAAATTTGAAATGTACCACCATCCCTTATTTCGTGGTGGAGCTTCGTCGAAAATAAAGTTAAAAAAGAAACTTATTGGCTATTTGGGGGAAATCAATGCTGAATTGTTCAAAGAATTGCGGATTAAATATCCCGTTTATGCAGCAATTTTAAACATTGATCAACTTGCTAGCTTCAATGTCAACTCTCCAGTTTATGAACCACTGCCTCAGTACCCTGCAATTACCAGAGATGTCGCTTTTGCTGCAAATGAAGATTTAACACATCAGGAAGTGGTCCGTGTCATAAAAAGTGTCAACGAAAAATCTTTGGCGAATATTGAACTTATTGAAATTTTTGCCGATGATACAGTTATTGGCAAAGGCAAAAAAAGTATGGCATATACATTGACCTTTAGATCACAATCAGAAACACTTACCGATGATGTAGTAAACCAGTCTCAAGAAAAAATACGATTAACTTTGTTAGATAAATTATTTATTGAGATTCGATAATAGTCTACAGTGTTACGTTTTTTACCATTTTTCTATATTCATTACCAAGTTAGCCTGAATAATTCATAAACTTTCGTAGTGAGAGTCATTAGATTACGTGAGATCAATGAGTTATGAATTTTATCCGCGTACAGGAATAGTGAACTATTTCGAACCCGGATAATTTTGTAACCCATTGATATCGCATGATATTATGGCTCGTAATAAAAAGTTTATGAATTATTCAGGTTAGAGTTTGAACTCCGAAACCATGATCGTAACACTTGTTGAAAATCAAAATCGTTAATGGTTACCTGTTGTTAAATATTGAGAACTTCTGAGTCTCAAATATCCTAAAAATTTTGTCATGATTTTCACTGAAGAAAATTTTAATCTCCTTTTACAGGAAGACATTGAAACATTTGTAAAATTCGATGAAAATGGTTTACTTATTGGGCCACACGAATCTATAGGTGATTATGTAAAGCGGTTAAAAATTTTGAGTAATAATATTGATGAATTTAATGATGAACTTGCTGAAAAAAAATCTATAGAATTATTGAATCTTTCTTTTTGCAAAGAATCAATTATACCGGGGGAAATGTTTGATGAAGCAAATAAGCGAATTCAAAGATTGTATGATATCAAAATCGATTGGGTTCCGGGATTTTTTTCCAACCAAAAAATGGGATTGCTGTTCGCAGGATGTGCTATCTATTCATTTGAAGATTTTTTCGCAATGTTTATTGTCCGAAATGCATTCAGACAAAAGGAAAAATGGTTGATATACAGCCGAACTGAATTAATTGCTCATGAACTATGCCATATTGCACATATTGGATTTGATGTGAAAGACTATGAAGAATATTTTGCTTATCAAACAGCTCCCAGTCTGTTCCGCCGATTAATCGGGGGGGGGTTACGTTCGACGTCGGATACCTATATGATTCTTACAGCTGTTGGTCTCCTTTTTTTGGCGCAAATAATAAACGTCAGCTTTCGATCTCCAATGGAGTGGCATACATTTCCCATGCCATTTGTAATTGGGCTAACGTCAGCAACTCTACTATTTATCTCAGGAAGATATGCCTATTCACTATATCTTTTTGCCAAGGCAAAGCGAAGTTTGTCAATGAGTTTTGATATACAACATGTTATACCAATTTTATTTAGATGTTCGTTGGAAGAAATAAGGAAAATCGCACGAATAAATAATATGGAATTTATGAAAAATTGGATAGAAGGCAAAAAAGAGAATGGAATACGCTGGCAAATATTAATAAGAAAATACCGTCAAAAAGAGGCTTAAAATTTATATTTTTTCAGATAACCACTTGTAATTTCAAATACTTAGTTATATTTACATCTACCAAATTACGGCTAATTTATCAATTGGCAGTATTGGTTAAGCTTATCAAATTTTAGACCAGTTAAATAATTGGTTGTATATAGGTGAATAACGCATAGGAGAAGAGAAAATGACTAAACGTGATCTTGTTGTAAGAATATCAACCGAAACCGGAGTAAACCAGAGAATCGTAACTGATGTTGTACAACGAACACTTGATCATATTATCAATGAATTAAGTGCTGGAAGAGGTGTCGAATTAAGAAATTTCGGTGTTTTTTCCCTGAAGAAACGCAAAAAGAGGATCGGCAGAAACCCCAATGCGCCGAAAAATACAGTGCAGATTCCTGAACGAACAGTTGTAAAATTTAAACCGGGTAAAATAATGAAAGAAAAAGTATCTAAGCTTTAGTATATTACGTTCGTCTTTTATGTGCTTGAATTAGATAAAATTTTTCTCAGTTCAATTCTTTTGTGGAAGGTTGCGACAAGAGATTGAGTCAAACGTTTTGTATACAAAATACCTTTAGGGCCGATATATCGGCCTTTTTTTTTATTCTTGCCTAAGTTAAGCGATTTCCAATGACCAATTGCATCGGTCTTGTATTCTATCCCAACTTATGACATACCTTAACACATCCCGATCAAGAGCGGGACGTGTGTCTGCGGGGGGTAAAAGTGGCGATAGTTTGCATTTGTGGGTGCTTCAATCACTAAAAAATCGCTCAACTATGGTTTTACAGTGGAGAGTAGAGTGTCAAGTAAGTCAGAACCGATTCCAGGAATCTCAGATCTATTTCCTGAAGAAACTAATCAATGGCAGTATCTAGAAGGAAACGCTCGTGACATGTTTTCAAAGTATTCGATTGGAGAAATCAGAACACCGATTTTCGAGCGTACGGATGTCTTTCTACGTAGTATCGGTGATGAAACTGATATTGTTCAAAAGGAAATGTATACCTTCAAAGATCGAGGTGATCGGAGCCTAACATTACGACCTGAAGGAACTGCGGGTGTTTTAAGAGCGATTGCTAACAAAGGACTAAGTCAGGGAGATGAACACAGGGTTTATTATATCGGCCCGATGTTTAGAGGAGAAAGACCCGCTGCTGGTCGGAAACGACAGTTCCACCAGATTGGTGTTGAGTACGTTGGTAAAGTCTCACCAGAAATTGACAGTGAGTGCATTATTTTGCTTCTTGACTATTTAAACTCCATTGATATTACTGACACAAAGTTATTAATTAATACACGTGGTGTTTCTGGGGACCGCCAACAGGTGTCAGCCGCAATGTTGGATTATTATAAGCCACATATTGATCACATGTGCGAGGACTGTCAACGACGGTATCATACCAATATTTGGAGGATACTTGACTGTAAAAATGATGATTGCAAAACTATTACCAATAACGCACCATCTATGATTGATTTAATTAGTGATACAAGTAAGACCTATTTTGATTCAGTCTGCGATATTCTAAATCATACCGGGGTTCAATATGAAATTGATCCCCAATTAGTCAGAGGGTTAGATTATTACGTGCACACCGTGTTCGAAGTCGTATCCAATGATATCGGCGCTCAGGATTCAATCGCGGGAGGCGGCCGATACGAAATCCAACCCCCTGGCCAAAAGCATCCATTAAATGGTGTTGGTTTTGCTATGGGTGTTGAACGATTACTCCTTGCCAGAAATGCGAATAATGCAACGACTCTTGAGGGAATCAACGTCGATATATATATCGTCAGTCTTGGGCAGCCGGCTTTACTGAAAAATTTCGATTTGGCATCGTCTTTAAGAAAACAAGGATTTAGAGTTCTGATGGATCTTGAAAAAAGAGGCATGAAGGCACAGATGCGGACTGCCAACAAAGTGAATGCGAAAATCACGTTAATCAGAGGTCAAAGTGAGCTTGACAAAGGAATCATTTTATTAAAAAACATGGATGACTCTTCCCAGATTAACGTCAAAATTGACGAATTAAAAGCGGCAGTTGAAGCAATTATAAATAGACTATAATAACATGAACAGAACACATACATGTAATGCGCTTACATCTGAAAACATAGGTGAACGTGTGATATTAAGTGGCTGGGTTAACAGCCGACGAGATCTAGGCGGGTTAATTTTTATTGATCTTAGAGATCGCGAAGGAATCACTCAGTTGGTGATTAATCCTGAAAACGCTTCTGACGTAGCCGACATTTGTCGACCTATCCGGGAAGAATGGGTATTAACTGTATGCGGGATCGTTGGGGCAAGACCAGATGACATGGTTAATAAAAAAATAGGTACGGGCAAAATTGAAGTCAATCTCGAAAAAATTGCTATTGAAAACAAATCTCAGCCGATGCCTTATCATTTTAATGATGCACAGGCCAGTGAGGACTTGCGGTTAAAGTATCGATATATTGAAATGCGTAAAACAAAATTGGGCAGTTATCTGCGACTGCGACACGATATCACCAAGCACATCAGAGATTATTTTGACGAAAATGGGTTTATCGAAGTTGAGACGCCGATTTTGAGCAAAAGTACGCCGGAGGGCGCTAGAGATTATTTAGTTCCAAGTCGTGTTTTTCCAGGTCAGTTTTTTGCCCTCCCCCAAGCGCCTCAGCAGTATAAACAGATTTTGATGGTTGGGGGTCTCGAACGCTATTTTCAGATGGCCCATTGTTTCAGAGACGAGGATTTACGGGCAGATCGGCAGCCCGAATTTACTCAAATCGATGTTGAGATGTCATTTATAACGGAGGAGGATATTTACGAGTTGGTTGAAGGTCTAATGACATCAATCTTTCGCGAAATAAAGCAAATCGATATCGACACACCATTCCCGCGTTTAAGCTATGAGGAAGCGATGTTTCAATATGGATCGGATAAACCGGATACTCGATTTAAGATGCGTTTAGTCGATTTATCCAGTGTGGTTACACATTCCGGCTTTCAAGTGTTTAAGAATGCCATCGGTGATGGCGGAAAAGTGATGGCAATTAATGCCAAAGGTTTAAATTCTATTGCGTCCCGGAAAACGATTGATGAATGGAATGACATAGCAAAACTTATGAAGGCTAAAGGATTAACCTATCTTAAAATTGAAGATGATGGTACAATAAAATCGCCCATCGCCAAGTTTTTGACCGAAGAAGAAATTAACGATATAACAAATCTGACCGATGCAACGTCTGGGGATATTGTATTGATCGTGGCCGATGCGTTTTTAACAGCTGCGCAGGCATTAGGAAGATTACGTACTGAAATCGCCGAAGCCCATGGAATGATACCGGATAATACTTATAACTTCTTATGGGTCAATAAATTTCCCTTGTTGGAGTTGGATGAGGAAGCCGCATCTTTCATTCCAATTCATCATCCCTTTACCAGCCCGGTAAAAGCCGATATTCCACTGCTTGAGACCAATCCCGGAGGTGTAAAAGCACAAGCTTATGACGTCGTTTTGAATGGTGTAGAGTTAGGTGGAGGCAGTATCCGTATCCACGATGCAGAGTTGCAACAGCGGATGTTTGAAATTTTAAACATTTCGGATACGGAGATTAATTCAAAGTTTGGTCATCTCCTTGACGCTTTGGGATTCGGGGCGCCGCCACATGGCGGTTTAGCCATTGGCTTTGACAGGCTGGTTATGCTGCTCACCGGAGCACCATCAATTAGAGATGTCATTGCATTTCCCAAAACCACAAAATCGTCCTGCCTATTAATGGATTCACCGTCGCAAGTAGACGGACAACAATTGAATGAGCTGGCATTGACCATTCAACAAAAATAGGCTAATCATCAAGGATGCCAAAGGTTTAGCCCGTGGAGGTTCATGCTTTTCCCTATGGCAATGCGTTGCACCCTTCCCCCCGCCGTCCGCAGGACAGCGGGGGGAAGGGCTGGGGCAATGGCATTCGCTTAAGAAAGAATCATAATCTTCCACTGGCAATGTGAGCAGGAAATTTTAATAGTAAAGCACGTTGATTTTTTATCCAGGTGCAGCTATTACCGCACCGAATTGCACCTCCTTCTTCTGTTTGAATTT
>JAJFLO010000014.1 GCA_021772675.1 Verrucomicrobiota bacterium
TACAAATAATAGTCTATATATGCCGACAAATAAATATCACAAATAGCTCAAAAAATTTTGTTTATTTTTGAGGCAGGAGGAGACTTTTTTGCCAAAATTTTGGAAAAAAGGCTTGACATCAATAAGAAACTATGACCCCGAATTTCGCTTGTCGGGTTTCGCTTGGGAGCGCAACCCGACTTTCAGCCCGAGTCGCAGCTGTCCGTATCGCATTGCGTGCGGGCTAGTAGGAACCGAGTGCTCTCCAGCTTCAGTCCTTCATTGTAATAATTTATGTCATCCCAATCCCAACTCTTGCCCTGCTCGTGGACTGTCAGTGTGCTCAATGCCAAGGTCCCGGACGTTGTCGGCCAGAACGGCCCGTGATGGGGATTGAACTTTTTCGGGTCGACACGCCTCTTCTTGAAATATACCCAGCACCCCAGGCACGGGCGCCTGGTCCCTCCCACATAATCGTAATCGCCCGCTAGGCTTGCTTCAATCTTCGTCTCTGCGTGTTGCACAAGCCCGTTCGATATGAATCTGATTTCGTAGTCACGATATTTAGGGAGGTCGACGTCATAGAGGGCTTTAACATGGCGCTTGATCCTGCCATCACTCGTTCCTGACATGGTCCCCGCGTCTTCGAGAAGGTCCCCCAGCGTCCTGCCTCGGAAATTTTCCAATCTGGTGTCACGCCGCGCATTCACGGCTATGTGTATCGTGGAGTCACTGTTTCTTACCGCCACTTGGACTTCCGTTCGCTTATTAACCTCCGATAGCAAGTGTGTTGCTAAGTGCCTTACCAATTGCCTCTCCTTTGCCATGGTGGCCTTTGGCATTACTCGATCTTTCGTGCCAAGCTTGGTTTTCCTCCCGGCGGCGAAAACGTGGCCTTCCTTATGACTACGTTTGATCTTGACCAATATTTCCTTCAAACCACTGTATTCTTTCTCTTCCTCGTCCTCGTCACCCGTCTCCCCGTCCGCATCTGACCCTGTAGTTGCAGGCCTGCCTCCTATGGGTTCTGCACGCTTTCTGCTGCTCTTACGGGATGCTAGGCCATCCTCGTCTGTCGCTGTCACTGGATTCCCCCTCACAAAGGCAAACAAATTCATCCCATCCACAGTCCCTGCCGGATCAGGATTCAACCACCGCCCCAACCACGGTGCGTAATAACGGAATCCATAATAATAAAGCCCCGTACTATCATCTCGTTCCTTCCCGGAATAGCGGTAGTCCTTCAGTTTTACTTCTTTCTGATTTTTACCGGCAATAATCGCCGTGCCACCATAAGGAAAGTACTCTTCATAACTAATCAGTTGCGCTTGCGCATCCATTTCTAAAGACACCGATTCCTGGTGATTGGCCATTTGGAAGCGGATGCTTCGGGTACTGGGTTGATTGACTTCTGTTTTTGTATCATCCTTGACCCAATAATGAATTATCGCCACACAGCTTTTGTCATCCATAACTCTTAGGGTTTGCCTGTCTAAGCTAGTGGTGGCCTGACCTGCACTGGTGACTGTTTGATTACGTTTAATTTCATAATTACCGAGGTAGATTTTTTCTTGTCTCAAGCTGCCTGTGTTTGTTTGGCTGATGTTGATTTTCCGAGTGCGCTGCTCACCACTGTCGTAAAGGTAATAATCGCAGTCGTCCTGTCCCTTTTCGGGACGCAGGATCACACCCGCTTTGACTAGGTTATTGCAACAATTAAACGAAAGATTCACTGCGCTTGCGCCTGTGGGATTAATGTCCAAGGTCCGTTGGTTGCCAGAGTCGTCATACTCGAAATTTAACAAGCGATTGGAATTGGCTTCTACGGGTGTTTTTCTGGTCCAACTGGAGGATTTTGCCTGGTGTTTTTTTTGAATGAGATTACCGGAATTATCATAGCTGTATGTCTCGCTGTAGTTTTCCAAAGCTTCTGCTTGATTAGTCGAAGGCAGTGGCGCATACATGCTTTGTTTGAACGCGGGGCTGTCATTTTTATAAGTATTGGCATTAATACCCGGATGCTGTCGACCTGTGGCTTTTTCCAGGCGGTATAAGGCATCGTAGGTATAGCTGCTTACAGGCACGACTTTCTGGTTGTTATAAAAGACAATTTGCTGAGTTAAATCTCTGAGTTGGCTAATGTTGCCTACAGGATCATAGGTATAGCTAAGGTTTTGTACCTGGCTGTTCCTCAACGCCTTTTTGCTACTCACCAGACTTTCCAGACGCAGGGTGCTGGGTTCGTAAGTGTAAGAAGTGGTGATACCATTACCATATTGAATGCTGGTGCGTTGATCTTTAGCATCATACTGAATTTGCTCGATAATGGACTGGCTAGTTGTGTTGTCTTGGTTATAGGTAACTTGCACCGCATAGAGCTTGCCCGTTTGGTTGTAAGTGTTGCTGGTAATCGAGCCGTCGGGGGTGGTTTCACTCAGTGGTTGTCCCAGAGCATCATAGGTGAAGTAACTGCTATAAGTGTCTGTTTCCAGTGATACGTCTGTTCGCCAGTCCACCGCAGTTTCATAGGCTTGCACTAACTGGCGAGACATTGTTACGGGTTTACCCTGAATAGTATAAGAAGGATTGAGAACCACACCTGATAGGTCCTGAAGTTGGTAAAGCTTTCCACGTAAATTATTTGCTTTTGAGTTAGGCTGACTTTCACCATAAGTAAAAACTTCAACCAAATTAAAATCATCATAAGTCGTAACCGGACCGGCTGTGGTTACTTTTTTGACTTGAACAGTGGATTTTCTTCGTAAATGATCATAAGAAATTAACTGGCAATAATCACGCGCATTCCAGCTCCAGAGTTGATCACCGTAGATATCACTAAAATGCTGGACAATACCGCCATCACTACTGTTGGTGTAAACCGGATGTTTATCACCCATGGTGTAAGCATATTTGAAATTATAATAAGCGGTTCCCTGGCTTTGGTTGCTGTAATAAAGCCTCGGATCGATAGACTGAATACTGCGTCCCAAAATGTCACTTTGATGATACGTAGTCAGACTGTTTTGTTGCAGGGTTGCGATAATAGCAGGCAAATAAGCTTTAAATTGATCCGGTAAGTCTAAGCTAAACCCTTTTTGATAAGGCTGGAATTTTGAGGTCAGCCAGTAAAAGTCCTGGTTGCTACCTCCCGGTTGCAGGCTTTCTTTTTCAAGGTAGCCCTCACTTTGCAAGGCCTGCCAAATATCTGCTGAAGTGACCGTAGCTGTGCCTGGTAAAATCCCTGCAAATGCTGCCTGGCTGACATTACCCAGGTTATTTTCAACTTCTAAGAAAACATGGCCAAGGTTGTTGAGTATTTTTGTGGCAGGCGTATTGTAAAATAAGGCAGATTTTTCCAGGGTTTGTTTTTCTGCCATTTGGCTGGGACTTGGTTTTTCTGGATAGCTGGTCATAAAGTTTTGGTAATAGGCCGATTCCAGCAAGGTATCATTTTCATCATAGTGGCTTTCTTGCCAGGGAGTAAAGGTGACCTTACTAAAAAAACCTTTTGGCGTATCTACACGAATAACTCGTAATAACGGATCATAATGGAGGATAGTCGGTGGTGGCAAATGAGCATCTAATAATTGGCTTTGCAACTCAAAATCCGCTGTATTGCTAAAATAAGGCAGGTATTTTTCGCAGGGTTTGCCCTTGTTATTATAAACAACACGTCCTGTGACTTGCCAGCGATTGGTAGTCTGTCCTTCTGCTAGGCTGGTCGTAGCTGTTGCAGATAAATCCTGACCTTCAATTAACAAAGCCAAACCTGGATCCGTTTTCAGTTTTTTCTCTAAGCTTCTACCTAGTCCATCGGTATAAGCAACCATGATTTGGCAAGGTACAGATGGCAATGTGTCAGTTGTATTGGCGGTATGGTAGTAATTTTTATTCACTAAAGATACTGATCCAACCGGTTGTTTTACTGTTTTCCAGCTATGTAAATCATAATAAAAATAACTGGCGGCACCTTGTAAATAATAGTCTGAATTACTGATGACATCGGCAAGGTTAATCGGAGTATTTGTTGCGGTGTGAGTTCGCGGTGTGTATTCTGCCGCTTCTGTTTTCGAAGCAGTGTATAACCGCATTCCTCCTGTCAACTGACCGGCTTGTTGACCAAAATGAGAAGAGACAATCACTTGTCCCAGGGGGTCAAACAAGACCTGTGATACATTACCATTGAGATCAGTAACCTGCTGAGGTGATCCGGTAATATAGTCAATAATAAAGGTAGTGGTATTGTCTATGCCCTGATCGACATAATCACAAACTTCAATAGGATGGAGGTAATAAGGGTCGTAACTTTGACTGGTTTTGGCATAGAGACTGGAACTGGATGCAACAAAAGAGTTTTCCGTATATTGCGGCAAATAGTAAGAGCCGGGCTGCCCGATATTAGAATAATAATATTTTACTAATCCCTGATTCCACCAATAGTTATTTTCTGTGTTAAACACATAACCACCTAAATCTTTAACTGTACTCTGGGTCAGACGACCGGCAAACAGATTGTCGATGGTTTCTTGTGTGAACTCGGCGGTTTCCTGATGATGCAACAAAGCCTGGGGTGAAATGCTGCCAAGCTCTAAAGCAGCGTTTTGGGCTGCGTTCCAAAAATAATGCTGACTCCAGGAAAGCTGCCTGGCTTGAGGGTTGGAAATAACGTTGTCCGTAGAGCCCTGGTTATCAATGCTGCCAGTATAAGGCTGAATATTTTTGAGTGCGCTTGTCGCTTGCGCTGTTATGGCGTCAAAAGAAAAATAGGCGCCACCAGTTGTCGGCAAACTGAGCCCACAGAGTTCAAAATCCTGCGATTCATAGGCAACGCCTAATAACCAGGCATCCTGAGTTTCATTAATAAAAGCATTGAGCTTAAGAGTCCCTTGTAATTTTTTTTGTTCTTTATGGACGATGGTATTGGGTAAAGACGAGCGTCTGGGTAATACAATGTCTGCAGATTGAGTAACATTGCCGAAGTCATCAACGGCTAAGGTGAAACTTTGAGACGTTCTGGGGTCGGCAGGATTGCGCTCGTATTGATAATGAATGCTTTCGTGCGGCAAGACCATAAAAACGGCATGAGAAGCCATTTCCTGGGACGCGGCTTGAATCAGGCGGACTTCGACATTGGATTCAGCTACTGTATAGGGATTTTTGGCCTCCGGTGTTTGATCTTCTGCATAAACTTCCTGGCAGATAAGATGCCCTTTGAGCGCAACATGGGCTTGGCGTAAGGTTTCGGGGTTGGCATTGCAACCAGTTCCGAAAAGGCATGCCGGTAGCTGGTAAGCCTCTGGATCACCTTGGAATTGTTCTTTTTTATAAGCTGCACGCAAAGCACTGGCTTGTTCAAAGGCGCCAGTGTGATACCAGGAACGGCTATAGACAGGAGGAACATAGAGGGATTCAGGTAACGGCTGAGTTGTTGTCTTTCCAGTGCTGCTGTTTTTGCTGTAGGCCTGGTAAGTTTGTGTATCCCAAGACTCAACATAAGCAAAACCACGAAACTCTCGCTCGACCGTATCGTAGTAGCCATCATGATAAGCAAAGGTTTGCACAAATTGAGCACCTGATATCTCATCGATGGTGGTAACTTTTTCCACTACTTGCACTGGAAAATGGATTTTTGTCGCCCAGGGTCGGTTCGCTTTTTTGTCGGCTAAATAAAATTTCGTTGAACTGGTATAGTGCATTTGGGTGATGGCACCCAGATTGTTATTAATTTGATTGAGTAAATAGGGTTTGAGGCTTGCTTGTCTTTCGCCATTGAGCAAGCTTTCACCGACAAAATTATAATAATAATGACGAGGTTGATCAGCCATCTTAGTAAATAACAGGCAGGCGGTGCCATTGCCTTTAATATCAGCAAAGCTGATCTGATCAATTGAAGAGAAGGTTTCTGGCAAAGTAATAGAAATGCCATCAGAAAATTGATTGCCACTTTGATTGATAAACAGTTCAATTTTTGTGGGGTGGACATAGAGCAAATCAGGAGTTCCGGAGCCGTTGATATCTGCCAGATGAAGACGGGAAATATCAAAGCTGTCTCCGAAAAAAGGGGCATCGCCCAAAGTAATTTTTTCGCCAAAATTGCCGTAACCAAGGTCGGGCCAGCATTCTAAAAGGCCATTACTGATCTTAATACGGTGAGACAGTCCATCTCCAAAGAGATTGGCAAAAGTCACTAATTCAGTTCGGGAAGCGGTTTTTTGGATGGGAAAATGTGTTGGTTTGGACTTTGTAATGGCTGGTTGGTAACCAGCTTTGCCTTCCGATTCATAAACCAATAGTGTATCTTTCTCAGCAACCAATAGATCCGTTTTTCCGTTGGCGCTCAGACCAACAGATTCCATGTAAGGAGCGGCATGTTGATTAGGATAATCGGCAAAGGATTGGTAATTACCCCAGGAGCCATCTTCGTTACGAGGATAAAAACCGTTACGCTGTCCATCCTGAACTACCAGATCCAGTTTGCCATTGCCTTCCAGGTCTACCAATGCAACTTCTCTTTGCTGAAAATCCTGATTGACAGGAAAATCAGGTAATGCCTGGGGTGGAGCGTAATTTCCTTCTCCTTCCGGTTGCATATATAAAAGCCCGGCCTGATCAGTATATAACAAACCATCAATGCCTTCTCCTTCTAAATCAACCGCCTGGAATCCTGGAACCGTTAGATTTTCTTCTGCTAAAGACGAGGCTGTAATTGTGAGCAATTTAAATTCAGGATTTGCCGGAGGATGAAATGCTGAAAAGCTCAAATCCAGGTCTGGCAGACTTTCTGATTGATAAACATCAGTCGCAGTCAGTCCTGATCGTCGGTAGCCTGTCATTTGTACAGACTGCAACAAAGAAAGGTCAGATAGTTCCACCGCTCCATAATTTTGCTTATTAAGATAAGTGAGCGTCATACTTTTGACTAAAGAAGGAGCGCCTAACTCTGCTTCTAAAGTATGGAAAATTAAGATATTTTGACAACGCCTGCGGGTGCGAATCTCAAAGCCGCTGCGGTAGGAAGAAAAGGCATCTTGGCGGTAAGTCCAGTTTCCTTCTAATGCCAGGGTATAAGGATCGCTGCCTCCTTCTTTTAGGTTACTTAATGAATAGCCGCCATAATCAAAGACAACTTCAAAAGCAAAACATGTGTTTTGTGCGGAATCTAAAAAATTTCCATATTGGATACTTTGGATATATTTCTGACTTAAAGCGCGTCCTTGTTCCCAGGGTACTTTGGGTACATTTTCATTATTTTCGGCTTTATAGTTGTAATTGATTTGATTACCGTGGCTGTCTACAGCACTTTCAATCAACCATTCAAATATTTTAGCGGGATTGGTTGGATCAACAATCCTGGCCTGACTGGTTTTACCATACAGGTGAGTACTATTATCTTTGGTAATAACCTGCCAGTAAGAATCTTTTGTTGTTTGGCTGACCCAATGTTCAATTTTAGCATAAGCCGCTTCTACCCGGGGTCGATAAAGCGTTACCTGCCAATTTTCTCCTTCTATACTTTCGCTGCGAGTATCTCTTACAGAAGCACCCTCTCCGGAAGTAATGAGTTGTGGAACCAACTCATTATCACCATCTACGAAAATATCATCAGCGTCATAGCGGGGAATTCCTTTTTCGGTTCTTCTGGCAATTTTAGAAAGGCTCAAAGCAAAACCTAAACCAAAAGGACCGTTACCTGTTCCTGAATTGTAGGATAGACTCAGGTGTGGCTCAAAGCCTCGTGCTGCTGTAAGAGGTAGTGGTATGGAATAGCTGCCGGTACCGGAAAAAGCATCAGGGGCAAAGGTTTCTCCCAGACCACGAATCGCTCCGCCTCCTTTGGGAAGTTCGGGCGTTTGGATTTGAATTTCATTTTGATTGGAATGGTTACCGGATTGGTTTTTCATCATTTAGTATTCATCCTATTTTATTATGTGAATCAGGCTTCTTTGAAAATTAAAATGGTTTTCGTACAACGGTCGCTGAGGACAGCGACCCTCCAGAGCGTTGATCGCGAACAATGCTTTTTGGAGGGGCACAGTCCTCTGTGACCGCTTATGCAATTGTAAATCAAAGTTTCCTCTTATATTAACCAAGACCGAGAATCGGAGGCCTTGATAGTCGCTTCTTTGAAACTTAAAGGTTTTTGTTAGGTTTCAGGTGTCAGTGTTCAGGTTTCAAGATCAAGTTACATATTTTCCCGACACCTGAAACCCGAAACCTGACACCAAGTTTCCTATTATTTTAACAGAGTTAGCAATGCGAACTCGAAAGTTGCTTCTTTGAAAATTAAGGTCTTCCAGCCTCAATATTGACGCATTTTACGGATGCCCTTTGGAGGGTCGCAGTCCTCGGCGACCGCTACACATGACCCTGAAAAAACGGTCGCTGAGGACATCGACCCTCCAACGCCTGCTGCCCAAATAAAGTTTACTTTTACATTCATCGAGGCCGCAAAACGGGCTAGATAGTTGCTCCTTTGAAAGTTAAAGTTTTTTTAGGTTTCAGTGTTCAGGTGTCAAAAATACGTGCTAATGATCTTCAATCTTCTGAAACCTGAAACCTGACACCTGAACCCAAGTTTCGTTTTATACTAACCAAGACCGAGAATCGGAAGCCTTGCTAGTCGCTTCTTTGAAACTTAAATCTTTTTAGCCTCGATATTGACGCATTTGCCGGACAACTGCTGGAGGGTCGGCGTCCTCGACGACCGCTACACATGACCGCGGAAAAACCAGTCGCTGAGGACAGCGACCCTCCAACGCCTGCTGCCCAAATAAAGTTTACTTTTACATTCAGGCCGCAAAACGGGCTAGATAGTTGCTTCTTTGAAAGTTAAAGTTTTTTAGGTGTCAGGTTTCAGTGTTCAGGTGTCAAAAATACGTGCTAATGATCTTCAATCTTCAATCTTCTGAAACCTGAAACCTGACACCTGAACCCAAATTTCGTTTTATATTAACCAAGACCGAGAATCGGAGGCCTTGCTAGTCGCTCTTATGAAACTTAATCGTTTTTCGTCGTCGTCCTCGTGTGGTTGCAATTCTATGAACTACCTGGAGGAGTAGCACTGAATGCAACCACTAAAATAAGGTTTGTAACACTGTCTGGAATTGTTTTTGTTCCCTTCAAGGTCCAAGTTTGTGTTGGTAGAGAAAGTGAGATAGCATTGCTTTCTGTGAGTGGAGTATTATTAACTTCTCCTATAGCAATACCTTCCTTACTCCATTTTGAAAATGAAACAGTAGTATCGTCTGCAGTTAAAGTGAGTTTTGCTAGTGAATCAGCTTGTTTCCCCTCACAATAAAGTGCAAGTCCACTGACTGAATAAGCCGACATATTCCTGCGCCATCGGCTGGCATCAATCGTAAAACTAAGAGTTGACGGTGAGGTTGAAGAGGGTGTTTGTTCAATAAAATCATTCCAGCCAGCCGAAAACTCTTGCGCCAAGGAGAAAATATGTGATCCATTATAATTACCCCGCGCTTTTTTGACGCTGTTTTTAAATTCGATATTTCCACTTAGAGCGGTATATTTGAGCTGAATAATCACATCTGACAAGCTATCAAAATTAATAGAATTGTCTTCAAGTGGCATCTCTAGCTGCCAACTGGAAACTGCACCTGTGCCTTCAAAGGGTAGATAGCGTTCATCATTAAAATTAAGCTCAAATAATCCAGAGTCGTTTACCCCCTGCGACAAGGCGACCTGTTGGTTGGATTTAACATCTAACCTGAGCGCTGTATTTTCAGTGCTAGGCGATGTTCCTGCTGGAGTCATCAGATTTTTAACCGCAGTTTGCCCCTCTGTATCGTCAGAGGTAACAATCTTATTGGTCATTTGGGTCAAAGTTGCATGGACATTTTGGTAGGGGCCCAAAATAAGTGGCAAAGAAATTGAGAGCGTTTTGATTTGACGGCAGTAGTGCCCAGGAAAATCAAAAGAAAAGTCTTTTTCGCTCAAGTCAAATTGACAGCTTCCTGTCGACTTTAAGCTCATTAAAGCTTGCGGATCTAATTGCGCTAAAGAGATGGTTTTTTCTAACTCCAAGCGGCGTTCATTCTGATCCGTAAAGGATTTTTCCATTCGATTTAAGCCAAGTTGTAGTGACTCACCTGCGAGCAACCCTTGGTACAGGCTATTCCAATATCCAGGGGCAATAAAACTATTGACAGATCCAGCATTTCCTCGACCAATATGCTCAAATTTCCAGGCATTTTCTGCTTGTAGGGAACTGTCATAGGCCAGTTGATAAGCCTGAAAATAGAGGGTAGAGAGTTGACCAATATACCACTGGTAAAGCTGTACATTGGTAAATTTCTTCTGATAAAAATCGGCAATCTTTTTCTCTTGGCTTACGTTTTCCTCTAAAATATCAATTTCCTGTTGCGCTAGGCGTTGATGATATTGTGCCACCACCATTTGCTGCTGAATTTGGTTGATATCGTCTTGCGCCAAGGTTTCTTGCAGTTGCCAGTCTTGGGCACGGCGTTGATAACCCGCTTTTGTTCCCACCAGCCCTGAACTTGTACTCAGTATATTGGCAGTAGTTTGTGAAATATTTGCTTCCTGTTCAATTGCCTGACCAAACTCCATGCCACCGTCAGACAAACCGTAAATATTGGGTAATAAATACCCCGCTATGGCTCCTACTTGAAAGGGGACTGATGCACTTAAAAAGGTAAGCGCTGCTATATCCAGATGAATTTGTTGACGCTCATAGCTTGATAATCCAGTACTGATTAGCCCGGCATAATGTGACTGGCGGTTTTTGGCACTTACCAAACTCGCTTGGAGTACTTGAATGCTTTGTTCAGCAGCATTTAGTTGATCCTGATTACTGGTACGACTCAAATTTAATAACTCTTGTCGGTTATTGATATAGAGCATGGCCAGTTTTTCGGCATCTTTTTGTTCTAAAGCTGAAAGCAGGGATTGGCCCAATTGGATCACTGATTGTGTTACCATCCTGGCTTTTTGGAGCATGACGTCAAAGCGATAGTAAGGAATGGTGTTATTTTGTGGTGTTAGCGTCTGTTCAGCCCCTTCACCAGACGCCCTATTTTCTATCAACTGCATCGGATTGAGCGGTGGCTGAAAGAGAGGTAAACGGTCTCTTTGTCCCTTAATATTAAGGCCATTGCGAATATCATAAAGCGATTCCTTAACCTGATTCCAATAGTTGAGAAATTGTTGGTTACGAGGAATGGCGAAATAGGCTGTTGTTGCTGGCGCTTTCAATGGCACTGCCCACAAGCCTTTTTCTTTGGTTCCAGCATAAAGACTGACTTGGTTACTACATAGGCAAGTAATAGTACAATCATTAGTCCCGCCCAAAGGAATTTGTTCCCATATTTTCTCTCTTGTAAATCTCCAAAGTCCTTTTTTCTCGGTTCCGATATATAGAATACCGCCAATAGAGCATAAACAGCTTATAACAAGACTTTCTGGTAAGTTAAAGTTTTCCTTTAATTCAAGAGCAGACTGTCCTTGTTTCAAACTAAAAAGCTCATTATTACTCGCTGCCCCACTATTACCTAAAACATAGAGCGTATCCTCATCCTTGAATAGTTGCTTTATTTGGGTTATTTGACTTGGCAGCGATGTAATTCTGCTTCCATTACCCGAAACAAGACCAGCGTCTGAGGTTCCTATATATAGAGCGCCGGATTGTCCAAAAAACGCCATGCAGTTTACTGGACAACCGCCATAATTCACAGGGCTCCAGTCTAGCATCGTTGGAGCGTACTCCAGGACTAATGGCGATGTGCCAGTCGTCGCTATATATAGAGCGATAGAACCTTCACTACCAGTAGACATTAATGCCACATTACTTAGAGTATTTGTCTCAGCGTGAGACTCTCCTGTGAGTCCATTAAATGCCTGATAGTCTATTGGCTCTGGTGTCTCCCAATTGTTATTATTGTTATTTCCCCCGTACATTCCCATTCCCCGTATGCCAGCCAGCCTTGCATAGAGTGCATTTCCTTCATTTTCAGTAAAATCTGCACCCGCTTGGATTTCATGTACAGGGCCATCACCTAGGGATGCAGACTTAGTCCAAGCCCCCGGTTTTTTTGAATACCAAATATAACCATCCAGCGTCCCCACATATATATTGTCATTATAACTATGGATACAAGTTACATGGTCACCATCTATATCTGCTTTCTTCCAATCTCCTTGCTCTGTACAATACCAAAGTCCATTATTGGCTCCTACATAAGTGATATTGCCGACGGACAGGGTACAAGTAATTTCACATCCTGCTAAGGGTGCTACGGCATCCCATTTTTGACGATCAATCGCTTTATCGCCGACTTTATCTAGAAATAACTTGGTACTTACATCACGATAATTGGTTGAATTGGGTAATGATATCGGCCCTAAGTTTTGGGGTTCCTGCCCTAAGAAGTCATAGGCCATCACATAAAACATTTCAGCTTCCAAAATGCTTTCACGGGTATTTTCTCGAAAGAGGTTATCTCCCCATTCAAGCAGGTTTTTAATATAGTGCATCACCATTGTTTTTTGATAGGCAATGGGACGTGAGTTCGCAATTGCTTGAGGATCAAAAGGCGTGGTTTCGTACTCAGACAAGGCCGTTGAATCGGTTACATCTTGAAATAATGTTGTTGCAGCTGGCTGTTTTAACTCTTCTTTTAAATGAGAATTATGGGCTGTTTGTAAGCCTAAAAACCGCCAGAAGGTTCCATCTTGTTGATCGGTGGGATTAAATACATAGTCATACCATCTTTTTGCTGCAGCAAATTGTTGGTTGACTTGCAATTCATTGGCGATCAAGAAAGGAACATGAAAAAACAATTCCCAAAAATAAACACTCGTAGCACTGTTATGGCTAAAGGGATTACCCTGACTATCACTATTATTATAGAGTGTCTCTTGAGTTACTGTTGACAATAACAGGTCAACGCCATCAGTTTTGCCAAACAAGGCACCCAATTGCGACACCCCTGTATTGTTAAGTGGGTAGGTTGTACTTGAGTTTTGCAGAGACATTGATTCTTGACCACTGGAATTTCTTGTAATGCTTGGCGATCCAGCTTTTTCTCCTGAAGATAGCACAGGAATGTTTTTTACTATATTGCCACTGATAAGAGTAGGAGCCGTTGTACCAGGATTTGAATTCAAAGCGGCAAAGGATACGGACAGTGTATTTGTATTGGTTGTAGCGGAAAAAGAGAGATCTTTATAGTCGCCAAATTGAGAGATGGCATCTGGCGTATCTGCCGAAGAAAGGGTTTGTGTAGAAACCCAAGCTTGGGCACAGTCAAGGTAAGAATACTGGAGAATGACCTTATATTTTTCTTTACCTGCTAGTTTTTCTTCTAACCAAAATAAATACCATCGCCCAAAGGCAAATATAGGTGCAATTTCAAGATGGCCTTCATAGTTGGTAACCGGTTGCGGCTGAATATTGATTTTTTGCCACTGTCCCCAGTCTGAGGTTGGCTGGTACTCATTTGATGCCGATTGGTTAAAAATTGCGATACGGTAATAATAATTGTGAGGTTGTTGCTCTGTTTGGCCAATGAAACAGATTTTTTTAATGGCAAGGCCATTCACCGTTTGATCTACAGATGCACAACCGACAATTTTTAACTCGTTCACTTCAATAAAACGATTCATGTATTGTTCAAAAACACCAGTAACACTTTCCGGATCGGTAAAATCTAGCTGCTTTAAACCATTTTCTAACTGAACAAATAAGTCTGTTTTGTTTGTCCTTAACTCGGGTTGAATGTAATTTTCAGGATAAATAAATACTTGACGATTGGCCTGCCATTCTCTATAGCTGTACATCCAAGTCCAGAGGTCTTTAAGAGAAGGCGCATTTGTTTGTAAGGTAGCGGTAGGTTCTAGGCTATTCAAGCAACGATAAATATAAAGTTGAACCGCAGAGATGGCTTCTCTGATCAAGGAGGTTTGCACGACAGCACTCACTTCAACATCAATCAAAAAGTGGTCATAAAGCTCACGTGGATTTGTCATATCCATCTGTTGCATGGCCAAGCTGACTAACTTATCACGGAATGTTTCACTTAACTGATTTTGCATTGTCGTTAAGGCTGTACTCTCTCCGTTCGCTTGTGCTTGCAATCCACTTAAAAGGGCGTTGGCTTTTTCACTATAGAACGTATCATTTGCAGGTTGGTAGCTCAGCAGATGTACGGCATTATCTGTAGAGGAAGAGTAGAGTATGCCTTCTTCGATAAACTGAGGAGATGAGTTGGCTGAGACTGAGAATTCTACTTTATTCTGAACCGCAGATAAAATGGTACCCGCAGCGTTTACAACAATCCCTGCGCAAAGCTTGCCATTAGAGTTGATCCAAGCCATCCATAAACAACCGTTGTGTTCCATTAGACTTGGAGAGCACTTAGCAGTAATGGTATCGTCTGAAGAGAGGTAATGCATGGTATTCAGGCTGATAGAAGTGGTTCTGGTTAATGTACCCAGACCAATTGCATTTTCTGTGTCACCCCAAGCAAGGTATATTTGGTCCTTAAATTTAGCTAAGGCTGGTCCTGTTATACAGTTATGACGAGACGCAAACGAGGTGATTCCACTTGCCGAAGTGTAACAACCGCCACACAGATGGAGATAGGAATTTACATACATAAAGACGGGACCATTCCCACTAAAACTGCAACTCGCAGGAGAATAGTCTAGTGATGGTGCAAAATAATCGTCAGTACTTAAAATTTTATTCTCAGGAAAAATAGTACCAACAGCAATACTTGTACCCTGAAGAACTGTGATATACAAAGTATCCCCTTCATAAGCTAACCCTATACCTGCACGCCATTTTTTATCTGTATTTTCTGGGATATTGATAAGAATAGGATTACTGATTACACAGTTTCCATCTAGTATAGATAGCTCTGCATAATAAAACGCTCCATCTTGGTTAAGATAGGCAATATAGCGCGCACCATTAAAGTTTATTGGATTAGAAAAGCTTGTAATTTCATTGGCGGACAGGCCAGTTACTAAATTATCTGCTTCATCTGCATTGGTGTTTGCAAAGGTATTTATAAGCGCAACTTCCTGTTCTGGAAGGTTAACCAGTTGTTTAAGTTCCTCAAGGTTAATATTGAGGTGATTGGCTAGCGTAAAATATTGCTGTAACAAGGTGATGCTGGCAACCGTGAAAATAAAAGGATTTTCTTTTGTATTATTGCAGAAGCAGGTAGTTTGTGCGGCATTCCATCCTGTCAATCTTACTAGATTCTTGCAGTTGTCTTTAAATACTCCAAAAGATTGTGGTGCTTGCAGAATATTCAATAATTGATTTTGCGTGTCGCCAAAGGTTTGTACCAGTTCTCTGAATTGGCACAGGGTCTGGATATAGTGTAAAGACACCAAAAAGTTTGTTGCGGGTTGATTATCTCTTTGGAAATAGCTCGCTTCTCTTACAGAGAAAGAGAGTTCTCTCATTAATTCAGCAAACTGCTGAAGTTTTTGTAAAATTGTTGTGACGGTTTTAATGGATTTTTTTGCATTATCTGCCTCAGCAGAACATTGGAAAAATACATGCAAAAAGGACGCTGGGACTGGCTTTAATGTAGCTACGAGACTACCTAAGGTTACATCCCCCTGCTTGGCTAGCAATTTTCCCATGGGTGAGGAAACTTGATATAAAGAGGCTAATTTTTGAATATATATTTTTTGTTGTAACTGATAATAATTATTAAAGGTAGCCACAATATCTTCTGCTATATTGCTGAGTGGCATTTCTTCTGCTGTTGTCGTTACGACAATCGTAGTACCTGTCGCAGCAGGTGGATTATAAATTCCAGTTAATAGTTTAGTGATTGCTGTAGACAACAAAGTATCAAGTATTTCTTGGATATTTGCAGCCAAAATAATTCCTTTAGAATCAATGTATTTGGGTTGTAGGGCGGCATAAATATTATTGGACAAAGTCTGTGTTTGCTCTTGCAGACTAGAAATAGCTTCAGCGAGTAAGTTTATTTTTTTTGAAATGTTGACCCTTTCTAAGCTTTTACTGGATAACCCAGCCAAGGTTTTTTTCTGTTCTTCTAGTTCGTTATTGAAGAAATTTGCGAGTTGTGTTTGTAATACTGTCTTTATCGATTGGAAAAAATTGGCTGGTGTCAGAAAGTCTTTATTCATAGATGTACAGAGGTCTAGGATGAAATTATGAATACTTGTTTCACCTAGTACCTTGTCTTGAATGCTTAAATCATCACTGCTACCTGTCAAAATAAACTGCAATTGATAGAGAGAAAATGGAGATGTTTTGAGCCAGGTAGAAAACTGGATTAAAGATTTTAAACAAGATATGACTTGACTGCCTGATGTACTCGTTAAGTCGCTTGACTTGATGCCAGACAAGGTAGCGGCAAGTAGTGAGTCTTTGAAATTCATACCTGTCAACTTTGGCAGTAAACTGAGTCGATAAAGAATTGCAAGATTGTCAGGAGATAAAGAGATGGCAGTACTAAAGAGTTTTGCCATAGCGGATAAATTGTCTTGATTGATCTGCAAGGCAGAACACAACGCAGTTTGTATTTGTTTTTCTGACGAAGTTAGTTCTGTTGTAGTAAATGGCCAAGAAGGTGGTGGTGTTAAATTATTCAAATTTTTAAAAGTTTCACTAAAGAAGGAGGGTCCCTCTTTTTCGCCAATATTCCGCAGTTCGCCTATTAATGCACAAGATCCACTGATAGAAAGGCTCTGTTCGCTTTGCATCTCCTGCATCCACGCCAGATAAGGAAGGCTACTGTCATTAATGACAGGCATGTTCTGGTTAGCAGAATTAACGATGCTGCCTATGGTATGCAGTGCCCAATCTAGATAGGTAAAAGACCAGTTAATGGCTTGGGCTAGACGGATAAACCGCTGAATACGCTCAAGATTTGCTTCAGTAAGATTTTGCAATTGGCCTTTGTTAATAGTAATCGGCGTTGCGCCTGAATTGATAAAAAATTGTTTTTGCTTGCCCGCAGCAATTTCTGCACTACTCAAGTCTTCAAACAATAGTTCTTGCAATTGATCCTGATTTAACCCTGTTTGTTTGAGGAAGCTACTGACAGGAGTAAGTAATGAGACCGGGTTAGTTCCTGCCGTAGCCGGCAGTCCATAAGATTTAGCTAGGGAAGCGGAATCAGTATTCACTGGGTCAATGTAAATTTGCCACTGCTCTGGAGAGAGCCCCAGTGTTTCGCGTGCAATTGCACCTGTTGTGACCTCATTCTTAGACGACACCAGGAGCTGCCAAAGTTGTTGTAGGCTAGTCTTATTTTGGGCTAGATATTTGCGGATTTCTGCCAAGGGCTGGTTGTAAGGCAAATTAAAAGGAAAAATGGTTCTTGATAAGTTGTTTCCCTCTAGCTTGTTTTGCAAGAGTTTATTAACAATTTCTAATTTAGGAACTAGAGTGTCGGTATTTTTTGCATCTAATGTGATGTCCCAAAGATCAGGGCGACGGGCTTGTAAAGAAGTTGTGGATATATCTTCATCCACTTGAATCTGTTTATTCTGTGTATACATCAAGTCAACAAAATAAGCTGCCGGTGACAAAACGGAACGTGAGGGTTCAACTGTATAATAGGACTCACTGTTGAACAATGAATCGTAGGTTGGGAAGGTACTTTTACCGACGCGGTCTGTTTGATTTGCTGGCTCTACCTCAGCAGATGGTTGAGATTGCTTTTCGGAAGTTTCGTTTACCATGGCATGGTATCCTTGTTTTTTATTTTTGACATGAATTTAACCGGCTTCGCCGGGGATTTTTCCTGCTAGAGTATAGGTTTCAGGTGTCAGGAAACAAAATGCTAAAATTATATAATAATGATTGACCTGTTCAAGAATAATAATAGATGAAGGAGAATGACTTTGAACTTGACAGCTGCCGCTGAAACCTGACACCCTAAACCTGAAAACTGTTACCATTTAGTAACTTAGAATACACTACCGATACTGTAGATTTACGTACATGAACTTCCATCACTCCAGTAGGTGTTCGTTTTATTCCGTTTATATGTAGTCAAACCAACAAACGGCAATTGGTGACGACTCTTGCCAATAGAGAAAGTAACGTGCCATTTCCAAAATAAACGCTCTAACTTATTGTCATTAGAAACACTTATTTACAAAAAACAGGATTGATAAGGGACTGCGAACTGCTACAAAATAATGGGTAGATTTTGCGGGTATGTCATTGGATTTAACGCTGATTTGAAAAGAAGTTAAAGACTATCGACGTGTATTTTTCCTCAAAATGCGGCGTAAACGGAGAGGCTCAAAAATGAACCACCCCGCCGCAAGCGGACGGGGTCTCTACGGATAAAAGACTAAAATCGGAACGTGGCGAGCCACGGGCAATTCAACCCCTCCATAGATTCAATACCAAATAATGAGTACGCTATCAGAAATTTGTACCACTTCATTAAGTGATATTGCCTTCGCGGTGTGCAAACCACACCCCTAACTCGACCTCCGGAATGGGTGTTTTTGGAGTGTGTATTCAAAACGTGAGTGGCAAATAGTAAATCGTTCGCCGCGGCGAATGAATCACATGTACGCAGCCAGGAATGACCGCGTTACTTTTACATCAGCCCAAGAGTTCCCAGAGGCGCTCACGTTTTGAATACACACTCTGTTTTTGAAGATCAATAGCCCGTTTGTGCTGCGGCTTCACATATTCAGGGGGCGTGACGGCATGACTTGGGGCCAACGTGGCTCGCTACGTCTTCATTGTAAGACTTTTTGATTCGCTACTTTTCGCCGGTTTTAATCCTACTCGTGGGTTTAATTCTCCGACGCTTGCGTCGAGCCCAATTTTTTTCAAGCTATGTTATACCTCGCCTGCTTGCGGCGGGATAGTTGATTTACACGACTTAAAATGCATAATTAATAGTTAAATAGTATCGGTAGTGTATTCTAACTCACATTTTAGCCCACCAGTGGGTTTTATTTTTACCCACTTCGAACAATATCTGATTTAGCCTCAAAAATAGTACTTTTCCGGCTAACTCAGAGAGGAGGTTTCATTTTTGATTTGTTAAAGTAACTCGGCCATTCCTGGCTGAGATGCCTTGTGATTTGCGCAGTCAGGAATGACCGCGTTACTCAGTTTTGATTGCAAGTTAACCATATTTGAATAACAAATCAAAAATGAAACCTAAAATGTGAGTTCTAAGTTATTGCAATTTAGCGTGATCTTAAATCTTATTACCGATATAAAAATCCGGCTAAAAAATGATCATCTGGTAAGTTCCTCTCCACAGACAAGGTTATAGACGGCAGAGACCTTTGGAGGGTCGATGTCCTCAGCGACCGCGATTTTAGTGGATGTCTGAGATCGGTGGCTGAGGACATCGACCCTCCAGTTCCGCGTTTTAATTTTTGTGCTTTTTGAGTAAAAAAATTACCATTTTACAGAAATCCGAGAAGTTCCTATAAACAAGACTGATTTTGCCAATCGTTGCGAGAAAAAACCCCGGCGCAGCCGGATAATTTAATTACCAGTGTTCGCTTATTTTCCCGACCTGCTCAATCAGCAGGACGGAAGCCTCAGATGAGTTTTATCCAGGTCAATTACGCCACGCACTTACGCGTGCGTTGATGGTGCTTCTTCATGTTGGGTTAAACGGGTGCAGGTCATTGAGCTTGCGAAGTCCAACACATCATGAGTCACCAAAATCATACCGTCGATAACATTCAAATTTGTTAGCCATATTTTAATAGTCGCAGGTTAGTTGGGTTGAGCAGAACAGATGGCCGAGCATTAAGGGGTTTGGCTGCTGCCCTCACAACTGCAATATTTGAACGCTACTACCATACTTTAACCTTGGTTTTTATCGGCTATAAACACAAGACACACAATTTGGAGGAGTTAGGTAAGATAGCTTCCGCACTGAATTTGGAATGCAAGAAAATATTCCCCCGGCAAACAGCAGATGAAAGACATCATTTTACTCTATTGAAAAAAGCCTACATCGACTCCCGATACAAAAAATGCTACGTAATTAATAGAGAAGAACTTGAATATCTCTCAAAACGGTTAATCAAACTTCAGGACGTGACAGAAAAAATCTGTCAGGAAAAGATTGAAAGTTTTACGAAATAGAAACGAGAGTATAACAATTGGGATATCTTACACCTCTAATGCAATCAGAGCACAAAACGCAATAACGCAGGTGACCCCGAATTCCTGTAGCAGAATAATAGTGGAAGTACGCTATGCTAAAAACGGATTGATAATTTTAAGTTTACCTTTAATTATTTGGTTATTTTGCATATCCTCAGACAAGAAAAGTTCGCACCCCATATCTAATGCGGATTGAATGTGGATAGAATCATAAGCCGAAAACTTATATTCATCACATAATTTATCTGCATTGGGAATGACATTAGGAGAAATTTGAAATGGATTTCAGGCTTTTAAGTATTGAATAAATGTTCTTCGAGTGTCTGTATCAATGATGGGATTGAACTTTTTTATAACAGTATTTCTCCATTCTGATATGACCTGAACAGAGATTCGACCAGTGCCTTCAACGAGAAGATCAATATACAGTCCATTCGCAATGGTATGTTTTCCGATATCACTTTCATCGAACATATAAATAAATATATTCGCATCGACGTAACATATTTTCTGCTTGATATCAGCGTTCATTCATTTCTCCGCGATTAAGCTTATTCTTGCTCCATTCCAAGTCATAGGACTTATGACTGTGCCCAAATTCAATCGCTTTATCTTTAAGATGGTTCTCATCAAATTCGTCGGATTCATGAATCGGAAATGCTAACACTTCAATTTTATGATTGACATATTGATTAGGAATTTTCAAATAAAGTGTGTCTTCTTTTGGTGTGATAATTTCTCTAATCATTTGCGTTCCTTTAACGTTCAATGTTTGCTAAATAATATAGAACATTTTCAGCAAACAGACAACCTATAATAAATGGTAAACATTCAGTATTATGTTGAGCTCAACATAATACTGAATATTTACGAAAATTATGTGGTATGAGTTTTAGGGACAAGAAATCTCGTCAGAAACTCATTGAGTATCGTCTTCTAAAAATCGCAAAAAAGTAGGGCAGTTATTGCTCAAAAAGTAATCTCTAACTCTAATTTGGCCATTTCGGGACAGACACTATATATCATTGCCGCAGTAGAAGCCAAAGAGAACTTGACGCCCCGGTTTACAGGCTACAATTTCTCTAAAAAATCCAGAAGATCGTCTATCAATTGTGTGGGGGATAGATGATTTTGATGCTGTTGCTGTTGGTTTAATACATTTGCCTGGTACTGAAATTGGCTGGCTCTTTGCTTTAACATTTCAAAATTTTTCACGTCAGATTCGTGGATTTTTTTGCCATTTTTATTTTCCATGGCCGTTTTGTAAGGATTATTGCTTGTGTAATACTTAAACGCAATTGGGGAAGGCGTTTCTACACTCTGATTTTGGGCGACACTTACAAATGATTCGAAAGCAGCATACGTGCCGGCTACATGGACGCGATTATTATATTCTTTTTTATTGCCGGGATCGTTTATTAATGCCAATGATGTGGAGATGTCATTGGTCATGGTGGCCGCGGCAATTTGTAGAAGGTTGGGTTTATTTATTGCAAACGCCTCCTTTACTTTTTCATTTGCAACGATCATGTTATGGACATGGTGAACCAACTCATGACGAATGGTACCGGCGGCGTCCTGGGGATTATTCATTAGCTGTTTATTTTTTTTATTCAATTCAACAAAAAAACCCCGGAGTTGGTTTGATTCGGCACTGACGGGTCGCTTCCAGGCAAGAGAGGTTTTTCCAAATACATCTTCGTCGTTGAAATCTGCTAATGAAATATCTATCTGGTAAGGAGAGTTTACCAGTTCCGTAAAAAGGCCTAACCATTGCTGTAGTTTCTTGTTTTGGCTTCCTCCCATCATGTTCCACATACTTAAACCATTCTGATCTACGATAATTCTATTTTTTTTCTGTTTATCCCGGCTAATTGGGCTTAATGGGATGATCCCGTCCTGGAAACTCTTACTCAACATCTCAAATACCCGATGGTCTTTGGCCACAATATACCTTCCATCATAGTCGGTGAAGCTTGTTGGATTGTTATTTACATAGACAAACAGGTTTGTCCCCCCGCCTCCTAAACCCAACGGGTCGGGACTCATCCAGCGAAAATTATCCGGCAGATAACTTCTATACCCATAATAATACAAACCGCTTTTGTCCTGTTCCTTCCCTGAATAGTTATAAGCCTGATCTGAAGTCTGACCAAAAGAAACGGCGGTATTGCCATAAGGGTAAAACGCCAGGTAACTTTGTAAATTTCCCTGGGAATCCATCACCATCTGGCAGGAATTGATGTGATTGTCCAGATAATAGTGAGTTTGGGTTGATTGGCTGGCGGTATCGGTTTTTATCCGTGCTATCTGTTTGCGGCCGTCCCTGATGCGCAAGGTTCGAGACGACTCATCAGGAGGAATAGTTTGCCTGTTCCCCTGGTTGTCGACCTCGGTGACCGTTTCCCCATCATAATGGAGATCGTTTCCCATCCAGGTTGTGCAATATTCCAAATCATTGAGGTAGATGGCTTCTTCAATTTCAGAGATATTTCCATATTTATCAATGGTTTTGGTAACTTTTTTAGAGCGACGTCCGGGAGCGGCATAAACATTGTATTCAACGGTCTTCGTGCCATCAGCACGAACTTGGGTCGTGGTCTGAAGCCTATTGCGGTAATCCCAGGTCAACGCATCGAGAGTCCCCGTCTTGAGCTGGTTCCCGTGAGTATCGAAGATTCCTTTGTCCCGGAAAGTTTGTTCCGGATTCGCTTTTTCCGGTGGTGTTAAATCCAAACGATGGTACAACAGGTCACCAATCGCTCGGTTTGATTGCCTGGAAACCACCATCCTTTTACGCTGCGCGTTACCGAATCCTTGATGTAACAGGTTGAGTCCGTCGTCGTAACGATACGATCGATAATATTGCTGTAAAGACATAGCGCCCCTTAATCTCTTTCTTAAAGCCCATAAATTATGGATAACTTTTTGTATAATTTTAACAGTTCTGATTTTCCGAAATTATGAGGATGCAAAAAAAACAGAGCAAAATAAGAAAACAATTTTAGAACCTTGAATCCCGAGTTCATCAATGGTGTCAGCACTCTTTTGACTAGTGTGGAGGATCAACTGATCCTATGCCTATTCGAAAAATAAGCCGTTGGCATTTCGCTGTTTGGGCTGTCAAAGTTACTGAGACGTACTAACGTAATCGCTATTTTTTATCAAAATCAGTATTGTAAAAATGGATAAACGCATCCGTACCTTTACTTGGTACGTTCCATTTTCCCTTCCCAAAAGCCTTACTGTTGACTACTCGTGCTCCTCCATATTTGCCACCTTCTATTCCGTCTCTATATATGTATACATCTTGCGCCTCCGTATTCTTCATTTGATTTAGGGAGTCTACAGCTGGCAAAAATATTTCACTACTAGCAAATCCAATTAACATTTTTTCCATATCTTTTCCCTTAAAATCTTTAAGATGAAGGCGCCCTTCAATAATTATTAACCGTGTAGATTGCCTGCTTGCCTTAAATGGTGTAGTTGAAACAATATTGTCCGCGACTTTATTGTTCAGAATTCTATTCTCCTTTATTCCGTCATACGTTTTAGAAATAAGTTGATCAAGTGTCACTGTTTTATTCAGATGGAATAGCCTTCTATAGTCAGCCAGGATACTCATTTCATCACTATTGTTATAGGCTAATTGCGTCAGAAAATATTCTATTTCATTGTTTAAGAAATTGGCACCTTTTCCGAGTACTTCATTATTAAATCCCATGGCAGAATTTACAGAAAAGCCAAGTATTCTTGTTTCAATTCCGGCCTGATCGAATTTAGTAAAAAAATCGTGATATGGATGCAGTTTATTATTCCTTATGTTTCCTACGCGATTTTCAACATCTTTCATACCAACTTTTCCCAGTGTGAATTCGAAAATTATATTAGTTAATAAAGTATTTTTTCCAAAGTCACCATTCAGAATGGCATTCCCACTATAATACGCTTCCATTAGTTCATTATAGTATAGTGGACTATCGGTATACTTTGCATTCTTAGAAAAGGTGCCAGGTACGGCTCCTTCCATGATTGCTGTTACATATTTACTATTCTTTCTCTCTATCTGAGCTAGCTCCAATGCCTTATCTACAGCTTTAGCCTGTAACTCCGGGGTACTGTGGTTCATTCCCACTATTTTATCCCCGTTCAACCCTCCGATATCACGAATGGACACTGGATTACCATACCATGGCATATAGGTTCATACCACTCCCTTGCATACCCGCCGGGTCCGGGTTGACCCATCTGAAGTTTGCAGGCAAATAGCTTCTAAAACCATAATAATATAAACCACTTCGATCTTCTTCCTGCCCTGAGTATTTATAGTGTTGAACTCTGGTTTTACCATAAGACACACATGTTTCCCCATAAGGACGATAGGCCGAATAGCCGGCCAGCTGACCGTTGTTTCCCAGGGTCATCTCACAGGAATCGATGTTGTTGTCAAGGGAATATTGCGTATAGGTCCCGGACGCTTCCTTTCCATCGACGAAAGTGTATGTCAGCTTTCTTGCCGCTTGTTTATGGCGTGGTCTGATGCGCAAAGCGCCGTACTGCTCATAGGGATCTATGGGTGAGCCATTGTCTTCTACCGATTCACCGTCATAACTGAGGTTTTCTCCCTTCCAAGTGGTGCGGAATTCCAAATTATCCAGGTAAATAGCTTCATTGATCGCAATGATATTGCCCTCAGTATCTGTCTTTTCAGTTAGTTTTCTGGATCGTTTTCCGGGCACAGCGTAGACGTTATATTCCCTGATTGTTATACCATCAGTCTGTTCCTCAGTGGTAGACTGAAGCCTATTTTGATAATCCCAACTCAGTTGGTCAATGGTCGCCGTCTTGAGCTGGTTGCCATGAGTATCGAAGATCCCTTTTTCGAGCAGGGTTTGATCCAGGTTGGCTTTTTCCGTCGGCGTCAGATCGAGACTGCGGTACAAGAGTTCATCAATGGCTCAATTTGATTGCCTGGACACCACCATCCTCTTACGCTGAGTGTTTCCAAACCCTTGTTGTAACAGGTTGAGTCCGTTGTCGTAATGATAGGATCGGTGATAGTGCTGTAAAGACATGGTTCTCCTTTTCAGACATATTTCTTGATGGTTTAGCGGCATTGTGTAAAAAAGGATTAGAACGTATTCATTTCCTTAAAATCACCAGCCGCGCGTGGATTTAAAATAGCAGAATATTTATGGTCCGATAAGTCTTTATTTTGAAATCGAGTTTTTCTCGCTTGATATTTACAAATGATTCAAAGTGACGATAATTGCCATCTGCATTGATGGTTTCGGTGACTTTCCGAGAGCAACTGCCTGGAATGGGATACACATTGTATTCCCGAATGGTGGTTCCATCTGTCTGCTCTTTAATGGTGCATTGCAAGCTGTTTTCATGATCCCAACTTATGTGATCGATGGTTCTGGATTGGCGTTGATTGCCATGGGCGTCAATAATCCCTTTTTGATACAGGGTTTGATCCAGGTCCGCTTTTTCTGCGGGCGTCAGGTCCAGACTGTTGTAGAGCAGGTCGTCAATCGCCTGATTGGACCGCTGACATGGGATCATGCACTTAATATTGGCACTGGCCGCATTTCCCTGTTGCAGGTGGTTGAGGCCTTTGTCGTCGCTGCAGGGTCTTTGGCAGGAGTTCATTTATTGATTTGGAAATTCATGATCTGCCCAAATGGCTGGTCAAAACCAGATGGTATTTACTTTGAATCATTATCGTCATTTTTTTTGCTATCTTCATCTTGCTCCTTTAAATATCGTTCATATCTACTTTCTTCTCTTCGGGGTGGATTTTGATTGTTGTAACTCTTATAAAATTCACGCTCTATTTCTTCCTTAGTGGCAGGGTTGCCAAACAGATTCATATTCTGAATTGTTGTCAATCTCAAATTAATATGATTTCCAAAAATTTCAGTATACACCGGATAGTTTCCGCTTTCATTCGCAAAGACAAGCCAATTATTCATCATTTCATACACTTTGGAATTCGTAAAGTCTAAGTTAGATTTCTTGTTCCGAGTGATTTCCTGCAGGTATATTGCCGAACCTTCTATGTTGTCATGTTCCCTCGAAAGCTTTACCTGAGCATAAGCTACGCTCATATTCTCTACTTTCTTCTCAGAAAGGTATCCCTTCTTTTGGTGATTGATTATATCCATGTCCAGAAATTTTTTAAAGTTCGGAATACCTGCTCTTATGCTTGTATGGTTTCCAAATTCCCACGCCAATTGTTCTATGAGTGTAATAAAATCCTTGTTGTTCTCCAAGTCCTTCTTTTTTGTCGTCTTTGTGATATTGAAGTCAGGGGTATAATTTATATCAAATTTAATTTTATCGGCATCGGATGAAGCTGTTGTACTCCTAATTCTTGCCTTAGTGTTAAATAAATCTTTCGCCCAATTAAAGTTCTGGTTTTCGTTTTTTCTCTGCTGAACAAAATTGTGAAATGCTGCTTTGAATTTTGCAGAGTATTTACTCATATAACCAAGAGCTGCCAGAATCTGCCGCATTTTCACTTCTCTTCCATCCGGATCCAGTAAGGTGACGGGGTTGTTGTTCACATATACATATAAGTTATGAGATCCTCCTTTCATGCCCATGGGATCAGGGCTCGTCCAGCGCAGGCTGCCGGGAGCGTAGGTTCGAAAGCCAAAATTCAACAAGCCGCTTTGTTCTCGCTCCTTTCCTGAAAACTGGAGATTCTGTGACGGGGTATCTCCAACCGATACTGATGTTTCTCCAAAAGGTCGATAATCGAGGTAACTCTCAAGATTGCCTTTTTCATTGAGCGTAAGCTGGCAGGTGTCAAGACTGTTGCTGAGGATGTAAGAGGTGCGGGCTTCGCTATCCGTGGTGAGAAGTCGTGGCTGATGGCTGGAAACTTTCCGACGAGCTACTTGTTTATGTCCTTCTCTAATACGAAGTAGGCTATATTGCTCATAAGGCTCAATCGCTTCTCCGTTGTTTTCTACGGTTTTTCCATCATACCTCAGATTAGCCCCGATCCAAATACGATGGAATTCCACTGAGTTGAGGTAGATGATTTCATGTATTCTGGCGATCTGTCTTTCAGCGCTCATCGTTTCAGCGACCTTACGGGACCGGCGACCCGGCACGGCATACGTACTGTACTCTTTGAGTACCGTACTGTCTTCTTTTTCCGAGCTGGTGCATTGTAGGCCGTTTTCATAATCCCAACTCAGTTGGTCAATGGTCGCCGTCTTGAGCTGGTTGCCATGAGTATCGAAGATCCCTTTGTCCCGAAAGGTTTGTTCCGGATTCGCTTTTTCTCGGGGTGTCAAATCCAGGCTGTGGTACAAGAGCTCATCAATCGCCCGGTTCGATTGCCTGGAAACAATCATCCTTTCACGTTGAGCATTCCCGCACCCCTGTTGTAACAGATTCAGTCCGCTGTCGTACTGATAGGATTGATGGTATTGCTGCAAAGACATGGTTCTCCTCTTCAGATATATTTGTTGGTCTTTTAGCGGCATTGTGTGAAAATGGGTTAGAACGTGTTCATTTCATGAAAATCATAGGTTAAAATTGCAGAATATTTCTTCTTTTTTTCTTCTAACTTAATCTTATCTGTCTCCTCGTTACTTTGGTGATCGTTAAGAGAGATCGTACTTACGGGTTCAGGCGTTTTTATATTTTTTATCATATCATTCAATTCATTTATATCCTTTTTGGTGTTTTGGTTACCAGTATTATGCTTCTCAACTAAATTAGTGCCTATCTTGTGAACTCTTTTGATAGCATTATCAATATTATTTTGAAGATGACTATTAAAAGAGAATGAACTCATGGGTTTATTCTCTTTTATCTTCTTCATCATCTCATTTAATTCTTCCATACTTTTTCGGGTGTTATCGATACGAGATTTTAGATCATCTACTGTGTAGTGATTAGCTATTAACTTGCTATTAGTCATCATTCCATTCAGTACATCCTTGCCAGTAGTTAAAATCGCGTTTAATTCTTCCCTGGCGATGCGCATTCCCCCCAGAGTTGCATCGCGAACCATAATCATTCCTATACTCTTCAGATTCAAATCCTGGCTTAGAGCATTTGTCATGGTTCTAGTCGCTTTCTTAATATAATTCTTTGTCAATGTGGCATATTGGCTCATTATAAAAGCGTTAACCCCTTCATTAGCAAGAGCCTCGACGAACCTCTCGGGATTATCAAAGATTGTTGCTGTCCTATTAATATATATAGTCTTTTTCTTAAAATCAGTATATGCTTCATATTCCTTGCCCTGCTCCAATTTCACTGAAAAGCCGTTTTTTGCTATATTTTGGAATACGGGAGAAACTGTAATAAACTCGTTCGTCAGTTGAATTGCGAAATTTTTACTTATTCTCCCGTCAAGATCAATATAAGTGATGGGATTTGCGTTAGCGTAAGCGTAAAAATTTAACCCACTTCCCCGTATCCCCATCGGATCCGGATTCATCCATCGGAAATTTTCAGGCAGATAACTTCTATACCCATAATAATATAACCCGCTTTTATCCTGTTCCTGACCCGAAAATTTATATTGTCGATCGGCCGTATGACCAAAGGAAATCGCGGTATCTCCATAAGGGTAATAGGCCAAATAACTTTGCAGATTTCCCTGAGTATCCATCACCATTTGGCAAGAATCGATGTGGTTGTCCAAATGATAGTGGGTTTGACATGACTGGTTAGTGGTATCGGTTTTTACCTGTGCGACCCGCTTGTGACCGTCACTGATACGCAAGGTTTGAGAAGCATCCTTCGGCAACATCGTATGAGTCTCCCCCTCTTTATCGACCCCCGTCACCGTCTCTCCGTCATAGTGGAGCTCATTTCCCCGCCAGGTGCTACGATATTCCAAATTATTGAGGTAGATTACTTCTTCAATTTCAGCGATCTTTCCATCTTTATCAGAGGTTTCAGTAATTTTTTTAGAGCGACATCCGGGAGCGGCATAAACATTATACTCAACTGTCTTTGTGCCATCAACGTGGTCTTGAGCCGTGGTTTGAAGCATATTACGGTAGTCCCAAGTCAATGCGTCAATGGTCTCCGTCTTAAGTTGGTTCCCGTGGGTATCAAAGATTCCTTTGTCCCGGAAAGTTTGATCCAGGTTGGCTTTTTCCGAGGGCGTCAGATCGAGACTGCGGTACAAGAGTTCATCAATGGCTCGATTTGATTGCCTGGACACCACCATCTTCCCGGGACTTTGAGCCTTCTTGCAGCCTCGTTGCAACAGGTTGAGTCCGTTGTCGTAATGATAGGATCGGTGATAGTACTGTAAAGACATAGTTTTCCTTCAATTTTTTTTGAAATAGGCATGCCTGCTTCATAGCTCAAATGCTCTTTTTCACATAAAGCTTCTTCTATTCAAGATTCAAAAAATTAATAACGTGATCAATTCTTTCTACAAGAGTCGGTTTATAATATGGGTATGATGGTTCCGGGAAATGGATAGCCTTTGTCTTCTTCTCCACCTTTTGAGAAGATTTTTGGTTCAAACGCTCGATATATTTTTCTTCAGCCTCGTTATTGTACACCTCATCATTATCCCAATCGTCGCTACTGGAATCATTATCAGCGTTATTTTCTTGATATTCATATATACTGTAAGTAAATGTAGCATCATCCTCATTCACAGAAAAACCCTTCGATCTGGGAGAACGATACAATTTTTGACCTACAACGGCAGGAGTCACCCCGTTAGTGACACTCACTTCATATGTGTTGTGAATTACAAGATCGTCATATAAGCTTGAATGAAGTAAATTTTTTGCGATTCCCTGTCTAAGAAAAAAGGGATTCGTTTCAAGATGAACGATGACGCTTTTTTTCTTCGTTATGAGTGCAAGAACCTCACCGCTCGTTTCATCAATAGCTCCATACAGAGTATGACCCGCTTCAATCGCCTGTTTTAAGGTTTTTTCCTTAAGTTCAGAAATTCCATGGAATCGTTTTGCTTCGTTAATAGTCAATCGATGAGTTTTATAGGTGCAAAGCCCATAAATATCTCTAAATGAAACAGGGTTCCCCCTCACCATTGCGTACCAATTCATTTGCCCACCTTGAAATCCGATTGGATCCGGGCTTATCCAGCGAAAATTCTCCGGCAAGTAGCTTCGAAATCCATAGTAATACAAACCGCTCTTGTCCTGTTCCTGCCCCGAAAATTTATAATGTTGATCCTCAGCACTGCCTAAAGAAACAGCAGTCTCTCCATAAGCATAAAATGCCAGATAACTTTGCAGATTTCCCTGAGTATCCATCACCATTTGGCAAGAATTGATGTGGTTGTCCAAATAAAAGTGGGTTTGGGTGGATTGGTCAGTGGTATCGGTTTTTATCTGTGTCACCTGTTTGTGGCCTTCTCTGACGCGCAAGGTCCGGGACGCATTGTTTGGCAATACGCTATCAGTCTTTCCCCCCTCATCAACCACCGTCACCGTTTCCCCATCATAATGGAGATCGTTTCCCTTCCACATGGTGCGATATTCCAAGTTATTGAGGTAGACGGCCTCTTCAATTTCAACAATCTTTCCATTTTTATCAATGGTTTCGGTAACTTTTTTAGAGCGACGTCCGGGAATGGCATAAACATTGTACTCAACAGTCTTCGTGTCATCAACGTGGTCTTGAGTCGTGGTCTGAAGCATATTGCGATAATCCCAAGTCAATGCGTTAATGGTCCCTGCCTTGAGTTGGTTGCCATGGGTATCGAAAATCCCTTTGTCCTGAAAGGTTTGTTCCGGATTCGCTTTTTCCCGGGGTGTCAAATCCAGACGGTGGTACAAGAACTCATCAATGGCTCGGTTCGACTGTTTGAACACCACCATCCTCCTGGAATGCTGAGCATTCCTGAAACCTTGTTGTAAGAGATTGAGGCCTTTGCCATAATGATAGGATCGTTGGTATGGCTGTAAAGACATGGTTGCCTCCTTTCCTTTTTGAAATATAGAGGCTGCTCGTAGCACTTTGTGCCTTCTGCCTTTACGCCTCTATTTTTTTAAGATATTCAAAGCACTATGGTAATAAGTTGTCGCGTTTTCACTGTGACTGGCTTGACCGGCAGGAAAATATTTCTTGAAATCATCAACAAATTGACTGATAGGCTGACTGACCCCATCTGCAGAGTAAAAAAGTTGCCTGGCCCCTTTTCCTGGAATCCATGAAAGAGTCAAAGTATTGTGATCCTTTCCTAATTAATGCACATGTGTTCCATAGATTCCTGTAGAAAGTGAAGGTCTGTATTTAGCAGGCATTTGGACAACTGCGTTCTGTTTTGCAGGGAGGGCAGGCTGATAAGCAATAGACTTTTTGAAAAGTAGTGATGTGATGGTTTGCATTCCTTCTTCATTATAAAAGCCCGATTTAGGTTCTCTTTTTTTCATTTTTTGCCACTCCATTCCAAACTCTTTTTTGTAATATTTTAGTATCTTCGTTCCCTCATTTATTTTTAAATCGCTGGCCATTTCAAGCACCAGATTGGGTAGAAGCAGAGCATGATAGCCCTTTGCATACTGTTGCGCCTGAACGCTCTTTTCACCCATCATCTTGACCATTTGATCATAGATATTTGTTGACCCTACAAGAGCCGCAAACCGAAGATAACCAGGATTTTTACTAGCTTTATATTTGCTTAAAGCTTGAAATATTTCATACATTGCATAACCATGTCCCACTACTTCATGTACAAATGTTCCGCCTCGATATATATCCTTCATGAACATGTCCTCATATCTGGCGTTTATTATTGTTCTTATTTGTAAAACTTTTCCCGATTCAACAATATCAAAACCTGTGTTTCCGTATGTCGTGACTTCATTGGGTTGCATTATAGGGTCATTATCGTCCAGGTAAGCTATTTGAAAATATAGATCCTCTGCTTCAGACATTTTTTGAATCCTGTTGTGAAAAGAAGAGTCGTGAGCATTATTAGCATCGGATTTTTTGCGGACTATCAAGCGTGTGAGATACTCACCATGACGTTTGTAGTCATATGTATAAAAATTGTCCAAATCTTTATCTGCAATATCTTCGTTAAAATGCTCATTTAATACAAAATATATTGGATTATGAGTAAGGGCACTAGCGTTACCTACCAGGTAGTTATGATTCTTATCTACTTCCAGATTAAATACAAATGTTTTATCCTTAGCGAATAGCAGGCTCGCATGGTTCATAGAAAGGGCCTCCTTTTCCTGAAAGGGAGAAAGCAAATGTAGATGATCATAGGTCGCTTCCGCTTTGTACTGATAGGTCATATAGTGCATGCCATAATCACTCTTCTTCGCAAGATCCACCTCACTATTGGTAATTATCTTCAACAGGTCCAGAGCAGCTACAAACTCCATTCTTGCCATGCCATCCTCTTCAAACGACACATAAAAGGAATGCCCGATGGTGGTAACAATAGTATTTTTCAGGCCTGAGTTTTGTCCTGGTTCTGCCCTGTTTTCTACCTCTAGCAACACCATAAAATCGGCCTGACCGGAAAAAACCTGTGTTACTTTTCGCAATTCAGGTGTTGCGGTTTCAAGGTCATAGCTCCAGACTCGGTCTCCCTGTTTTATGTCTTGAATGCGCTTAAAGGCATACCGGAACTCCAATCCTTCTTTTAGGCCACTGTCATTTCCAGCATTCATGGAATTTTGAAAACGAGCCGTATAGTCTGTGCCTTCTACCATCACCGGGGTATCTTTGGCAAAAGAGTTGGAAGGGCTATAGGCATATGGATTAGCACCACTCCTGCCTGGACTCATCCATCTAAAATTACCGGGTAAATAAATATGAGGACTAAACCGGTACAATCCACTTGATTCATGCTCCTGCCCTGAAAATCGACAGGTTTGTGAAGCCGTATCTCCTTCAGCCACAGAGGTTGCTCCATAGGGGCGATAATCCAGGTAACTCTGAAGCGTCCCTTTGTCATTGAGCATGAGTTGGCAGGAGTCAATACTATTGCTGAGGATGTAGGAGGTGCGGACTTCGGTATCAGCAGTGGAAACGCCGTGCTGATAGTGATAGACTTTCCGACGAGCGACTTGTTTATGTCCTTCTCTAATACGAAGCAGGCTATATTGCTCATAGGGCTCAATAGCTTCTCCGTTGTTTTCTACGGTTTTTCCATCATAACTCAGGTTAGCCCCCATCCAGATAGTATGGAATTCTACTGAGTTGAGATAGATAGTTTCATGTATTTTGACGATCTGTTCTTTAGTGTCTACCGTTTCAGCGACCTTCCGGGACCGGCGACCTGGCACGGCATACGTACTGCACTCCTTAAGTACAGAGCCGTCTTCTCTTTTTGAGCTGGTGCATTGCAACCCGTTTTCATGATTCCAGCTCAACTGATCAATGGTTCCGGTTTTGAGTTGGTTGCCATGAGGATCGAAAATGCCTTTGTCCTGAAGAGTTTGTTCCAGATTCGCTTTTTCGAAGGGTGTCAGATCAAGACTATTGTACAAAAGCTCATCAATCGCCCGGTTTGATTGCCTGGACACTACCATTCTCTTGGAACGCTGAATGTTCCCAGGCGATTGTTGTAACAGGTTGAATCCTTTGTCGTACTGATAGGATCGCTGGTATTGCTGTAATGACATGGTTGTTTCTTTTTTTGAGATATACATGCTGCTCGCAGCACGTTGTGCGTTTGTGCCTCTATTTTTCTAAGATATTCAGAGCACTATGGTAATAACTCGTCGCGTTTTCATCTTGACTGGCTTGACCGGCAGGAAAATAATTTTTGAAATCATCAACAAATTGACGGACAGGCTGACTGACCACATCTGCGGAGGACGTAATGTATTTATACAACAAGCTAAATACCGTAACGTATTCCTTTGCTTTATCGAGATACTGTTTCTGAAGGGTAAAATTCGGATTGGTCAAAATATTATACAAGCGCATTTGGGCATCATGTATTGTGGTGCAGGCTTTATCAAAGCTTCCATAATTTGTAGTATCCCAGGCGTTTTTATAGGTACTGAGCAATTTCGAAGATGTTATGAAAAAATCCACTTGATCGGAAACCACACTGGCAATTGACTGAATTGCATCGTCAATAACATTGGTGTTATTCGCCTTTCCCACTGCAGTGACAAACTCCTGAAAAAGATCACTGACTGTCGGGTCCTCATAGCCTGATGCCGCGATCAAACGATACATGGCGTCATAAGTGTATTCCCCGGAAGCGTTAAAAAGTTGCAGCATATTATTTTCCTCATAGGGGCCTTGATAGTATCCGGTGACCTCAGCCACGTTGCCCATTGGATCAAGTGTGTAGAGCAGATTTTGCCGGGTATGATCCTCTTCCCCGATCTTTCGCTCAATACGTTCATATTCATTCACACGGGAGACATCGTTTTTGAGAGTCGTGCTATAGATTTGGGTGAGACGGTAATTCATCCGATCGTAAGAGTAGTAGGTTTTCACAACCATCTCATTATCCGCATTGTAATACTCGGAGGAGAGTTGCTGCTTTTTAGCGTTATACTCGACGTTGTCGATATAATTGACATCGTTAATTCTCAACCGTCTTATTCCTCCGGATTCGTGAAAGATCGAAGTATGAACATTTCCGGCAGGATCGACACTATAGATTATTTCCCCTTCAGCATCGTATCGGGCAAATACGGGATATACTGTTGCTGACAACAGGTCATCAGCGTCTGCGGGAGGCGTTGACGGATTCTTAGTGCTCAGTGCGGTCACGGCGACCAAAGGCATCGGAACGCTATAGGTATCGGTGTCCGGTTTATATGCCAGCGTTAATCGGGTAATGCCTCCTAAGGGTAAGCCTGAAATGTTGAAACCGGACGAAACCGACGCCCATACCCCCTGGGTAAAATTTTGGAGAGGTTTCCCTCGATAATTCCATCGTTGAGCCTCTTCTAAAGAACCGTCAAACATCGATTCTCCATACTGTATCCGTGAAACGGTAATCGGCCCCCAGCTTTCTTCCGGAGTGTCTCCGGTGAGACTTACCGCAACTGTAGCTGGACGACGCAAGGTATCATAAGTAATCGATGTAGAGACCCTCCGTGCGTCCATATTCCAATACGGACGTCCTAACGCATCCGCGAGCTTCCAGGAAGAACCCGCATCACAACTCTGCGTCCGGACAACCGCTCCCAATGATCCGGGATAATGATACGTCATGTTGGCATAATTGGTGTGTGCCACGTTTGGATCTTGCGGATTATTATTTTCATCGGTCAGCCGGGGATCGACGAGTGTTAGCGGACGTCCGATCGGGTCATAGGTCAAGCGTGTTTCAAAAACATCTCCGCCTGCCCACAATCTGACCATATAATTCACAATGTCGTTATTGTCCTTTGCAAACGATTTATCGACATACTTAAGTGTGGGGATGGTGACATTGTCCTGAGAGACGGTTCCATCATCATTTAACAGCTTGTACTTGACCAACCGATTCCATAAATTTTCGCATTCTTCTTCGTCAAAGGGACTGACTTCAAACGCAGTTACAAAAGCCGAATAAAGTTCATTTTGATGAATCGGCTCGTCACTGATTTTATGATCGAACAAAATGCTGATTATTTTAGCGGACTGGAGCAGATAGTATTGACCCAAATCATACATTTTTTCAGATGTCTCGGAAAATGTCACCTGGTTCACAACCTCACGAATGGGAAAATAAAGGGTTAAATCACCCTGGGTAACCGGAAGCTCCACCACATCGATCAGCTCACCATCCGTGTTGTATTTATTCTGCATTTCATAGCTCTCTTGACGTTGGAGATACTTAGGCTTGACAATATTGCCATTGCTGTCAGTCGTCTCCATCGTCAGATCAAGGAACAAGGCTTCTGCTTGTTTGTCAGAGTAATTGAGTGGCGACTCCGTCATACTCTTTTTTGTGTATTGAGCAATATTTAAGGCGACACTACAGATCGCCAAACCACGATTATCCGTGACCTCCCTTGTGGGAGTCCAACTGAGAAGCATCGCTTTTTTTAGGGCGTTGCGATCCGTATCCTGCATATTGAAATCGTAATACTGATAATAAGGATCGTCTTTTTCAGGAGGTTTGGCGTTATCAGGATCAAAAATATTTGCCTCATTCGCCTGATAATACGGTGAGATCATCAAGGTATCGTTACTATCATATACGGTTTGGCTCCAGGCATTCCAGTGATGATAAAGTAAGAAACCTTTTTGCGTCACTATCTGGGTCACTCTCCCTAAAGCGTCATAATAATTAGTGGGACTGGTTCCTACCTCATAAAGAGCCTCTTTATCAATGAAATCAACGGTATTGATAAAAAACGGGTCATACTGTCGCACCACTTCGCCCTTGTTGTTATAGACGGTTACTCCCTGAGTGAGCCATTGATTGCTCACCAACTCACCGTTTACATTGCGTTTCATTTCTCCGTCTTCATAGAAAAAACAGTCGGTTTGATCTTCCGCTTTGATCTTATTTTGCAGTGCCCGGCCAAACCCGTCACTATAATTGACCATTTGTCCGATCCGCTTCTCAATCGCGCTCCAGAGCAGAGAAAACACCTCACTTTTTTGACCACCGAAGCCGTCAAACGCCGTCTTCAATTGGGGAGAAACCGCCTCAAGAGCCGTTTCAAGTTGAGACACAGCACTCGACGTTTGGATCATGTTTCGAAATTTAAAATAAAAGGTATCGGGCGCTTTTCCGGGATTTTCTTTATTTTCATTCGCTGGATGGATCAATGTATTACTCAGCAACTCGCTCCACCATTGGTTTAACGCATCCCCATCAATGGTTGGTATTGCTGCCCGGTAATCTTGCTTGGTTAAGACAGCATTTGTTTCATTAGGATAATCTTTAGCGGTTAATACGAGAACATGAACCGGTTGATGGATTTTTACAGCTTTTAAAGTACTCAGAATACCCGCTTGTTGTGCAGATGAGAATTCTTGCAGTAATACCCCCAGCTCTTGACTAACGTTTCCTGATCGACTCAAGAAATCAGAGATATTCCCTGAAGCGTCTAATAGTTTATGAAAACGATAGAACAACGCGCCCTCACCATTGATTAGACCGTACAATTCAAGAGCGTTTTGCCAGTTCTGCAACTGAGTAGTCTGAGATGCGAGGCTGGGCACTTTCTGATAATCTTCAAGCGAAACCGTTCCCATCCAACTAAAAGGAGCGTAAAAAAGGTAACTCGCCGCGTTTTGCAAATAGGAGAATGGTTGATCAAGAACAACTTGCATTTCTTCATTTTCAAGAACCACATAGGGATTGTTGCGGATACCCGGTCCAAAAAGTGAATTAAATCCAACATCGGAATTATAGGATTTCGTTATCTTATCGAGATTATCGGTATTAATCTCCATTTCCCCACCATAGTGGCTGGTGGCAATCACTCGTCCCAATTCGTCAAAAAGAACTTCCGCTTTATTCGCGTTCAAATCCGTGACAACACGGGGAGACAAAAATTGATAATCAATTTCAGAAGCCAGCGTGACATTTCCCATTGGATCAGTCGCCTTAATTATCATAAGATGATGGGGATCATACTCAAAAAAGGTGGTATAGCCTGTTCCATTCGCCTCCTTTGATTTTGTGGAATCCTCGGGAAGAAAATCAGAATGTGAGGAAGGAAGATAAAACTGACTGGAAGAGCCATAGGTATAATACCCTGAAACAGCCCACCAATACTGCCCGTCCTCAATATAATGTCCTTGAGTCATCAGTGTCTTAAATGTATTTTCCCTAGGGTAAAAGGTCTTCAGAATATCGTATAAGTCCGCTTGATTGAATACCGCCGTCTCTTTGTAATCGGGAAGTATAAAACCTCGAGTACCGGTACGTTTCAAACCAATGGAGTTGATTTGTGGTCTTAAACTTTTCAACTCTGCACTGTCATCGGATAAAGGGTATAGGTAGTAGTTTCGTTCCCGGGAAAGCAGGTTATAACTAGCACCCGTTTTGTTGATATCCTGTTCTTGTTTTAAAAAGGGAATCTCTGTTTTGGGGTCATTATAGCTTAATATCTTCTTTAGTTGCGTATACGAATATAGTTCTCCATTACCAGTGTTAACTCCCGATATGAGAGAAGACAGATTATTGATGATATAGCTCTGGCTGTCATAGGGAATTCCTAATAAATATGAGACATCTAAGGAATTAGAGATAATCTCTTGAGCGTTCGACAAATTATAAACCCGATTCACCGATGACAGACAACGAAGTTTTTTTTGCTCCTGACCCACATCATTAGGATCTGAATTTCCATCTCTTCTTGGATAAATCAATGAACAATCTTGTACAGGATGACCATATTCATCGAAAACTAATATGGCACGATATGCCATTTGAGGATCATCAGGGTTTCGCTCATAATGATAGCTTAGCGTTTCTCCGGGCAGTTTCAAAAAAGATGCGTATTCATTGTTACCTTTAAGTTGAATAAGACGAAGAGTCGCGTTTTCGTTTTCCGTGGTATAAGGATACTCTGTATCAGGGTTAGGAAATTCAGGGTGGGTAGAACGATCCAAAGCATACAATTCGCTATGGAGAGGTGTCCCTTTCATGAAAATACTCGCCTCACGATTCATTTCCTCATTATCAATGGCTTCATCATTTTCATCGGTCACCGTGATGACGTTCAAATATCGAGCATTGGAATCCCCTTGAAAATATTGAGTCGCTTTTCCCGAGGCTCCCGATTGATATTGATCCGTGATAGCCTGTTGATCCGGATTTCCCGTATGGAACCATGCTTTGGAAAGCGAGGGAGGAGAATCTAATCGTGGGTTTTCAGAAGATTTGAATTCCTGAGTATCCCGGTGTTGTACAAGACCAAAACCTCTAAATTCACGCTCCACGCCATCGTAATAGCTATCACGGTAGCGGTATTCTTCTGTTAATACAGAGCCTGAAATGGCGTCTACCGCTTCCATTGAGGAAACCACCCAGGTTGAAAAAGGAGCACGAGTCAGCCACTTATATCCATTGGCTTGGTCCTCAAGATAAAAATGCGTCGAACTCTTATACGTTGTGACGGAATGAGCGCCGATATTATTATGATGCGTGGTCATCAGATAGGGTTTGACGCCTCCTGAAAAATCATAAGCCCATTGCCGCGGTGCAGGATGGGTCTGGCTGTAAATCAGATTAGGTAGTCCTGTGCCTAAAATATCCGCGAATAGAATTTGATCGGCATTATTATATTCTACACCATCCGGTAGTGGAATACTGATGGCGTCACTAAAACTATTTCCACTTTGATTACGGTATAAATTAATTCCTTCCACACTGACAAGAATCATGTCCGGAGTTCCGGTTCCATCTATATCGGCAAAAAAGACGCGATTAATTTTAAATTGTTCATAAGTAAGTTTCGGGAAATTCTCCATTTCAATCGGATCACCAAAGATTCCAAAGGTGTAGTTCGGATAGTAGACCAGGGATTCATGCGTTACTTTTACCAAATGCGATACCCCGTCTCCCGCGATCGCGGTAAACAGAAACAAAGTGTCTTCGCTGCTCTCAATATTAGCGGGAAGTGTCGAAGCGACATCCACTCCGGGACTAAATCCTTCCGTTCCGTTGTTTTGGTAATATCGCACTTTATCTTGCGTTACTATTAAACAATCAGCTCGTCCACTTCCACAAACATTGACCATCTTACTCTGGGGTTGAAAACTTTCTGTGGAATAGGAAGGAAGAGATACGAAATTTCCCCATCCTTCTTCTTGCAACTCATAATACCCGGACACCCCCTCATATTGCACTACATAATCCAGTTTTCCATTGCCCTGCACATCCATCAGAAAATGAGATGAATCATGACGTAAACTATTCCAGGGCAATCGCAAATTATTGATTATTCGTGTATAATAGATAGGTTTCTGATCAGAACCGTTAACGGAATCCCAATCCGTTTGAAAATAATGGTAATTACTTCCGTCACTATACAGCAACCCGTCAATCGCTTCTCCGCGTAAATCAACAAAAAGAAAACCCATTGCCGCGCCTACGGAGGGAAAAGGTTGATTGGATTCCTTTTCAAGTAAGGGGCGATAGGAGTGTCCCGTTGGTTGAAATTCGGAATATTCCATTTCTACGGGAGGTCCAAACTTCCTTGTATAATGGTCTCCATGAAAATAATACCCGATTTCTTGAGAGGCCATCAATAGCGTAGCAATAGGAGACTGTTGGTATTTAAAGGAGGTGACTTGATGCAACACGGGGTTCTCTCCAAGTTCCACAAATTGGAGAAAGGTCAAGATATTATGACATAGGCGGTGTGTGCGTATTTCAAATCCAGGGGAATAGTTGGAAAAAGGATCTTCTCTCGCGGTCCAGGTATTTTGCGCCTGATAGGGGTTGGTATTCGTCGTGTCAATATTATATTGACCATAATCATAGACGGTCAAGTGGTGCCATTTCGGGGTGTAATCCGCCACTATCTGAAAACTAAGCGGTTCCGGTATAGGAGTATCGTGTCCGGAATGTATTTCTGATAGGTATTTCTGGGCGGTTTGTCGGTGAGCTTTTTCCTGAGCCACCTTTGTATTAATATTAATATTTTCTTCATCTTCTTGTTTATATAAGGTCAATTGGCTGTGCCCCTGAGAATCCAGTGATTCTTCAGAGAGCCAACTAAAAACTTTGGAGTGGTCATCCGGATTACTCACCCTGGCTAATTCGCTCACACCAAATAAATGAATCGAGTTATCCGCGCCTAATACTCGCCAAAAACTGGTTGGATAGTTTCCATGATTATCACTGGTATTCCATTTCCAATACTGAATTTTGCTAAATCCACCTTCCATTCTCGGTTGATAGACCCGTATTTTGTAAGGATCATTTATATCAGTTGTGGTTTGGGCCTGTTTCCAAACTCTATTTTCAACGGTGATATCCGTGAATTTTCCATAAAGGATGGTAGGTTGCCCTTTGTCATCCAGCTTGGGCAATAAAACGGCTCCCCCCATAACAAACTGGTCCACATCATCGTTATAGATAGGAGCGCCACGAGAAAGGCGACGCGAAAACCCACCTTGTGAAGCCGCTCCAAAACCAAAACCAAACGGGCCGTTCCCCGCTCCCGTATTATAGGAGAGTCCCCCAAAAGAAACACTTCCTGATCCGGTAAAACCATCCGCTTGGAATTGTCCGCCAAACCCGGTGATCGCGCCCCCCCCGGAAGGTAGTTCCGGTTTTAGCACAGTTCCGGACCCTGATTCACTTCCTGAAGAAGAAAGACCGTTTGACGAGAATATTTCCCCTAAAAAAGAACCCCCTTCAGAAGAAGCTCCCCCTGTAATAGCAGTGGAATTGCCCGACCCCCCGATATTACCTGGTTGTGGTTGACCAGCACCTGATTGCCTTGGTTGTTGAAACCCCTTGTTTTTTGTATTATCCATATCATCTCCCAAATCTTAAGCGAACAACAATAGTGAGGGTATATCACGGACTAAGTTTACACACGGATCCTATTCTCCCCTCGATTTCCGGAAGGTTGCATCAAGTCTATGTAATCCGCACTGAATCGCGATATACCCAATTAAGTGGTCACTGTGAACATTAAATAATCAGTTGGTTATCTCCAAAAGTAACGAATGACTCCTTATTACTTTTAACGGTGCCGATCACAGTATTTTTAAAGGTATTATCACCATCAACAGAGGTATACCTGAGAGTAATGAGAATATCACTGACCGATATACTGGTATCTTTACCGTGTAAATTCTCATCCAGGTCACTGATATATAAGTTCCATTTCGAATCTTCGACACCAGTTCCCTCAAACGGTAAGTAACGCGGGTCTCCAAAATTCAAACTAAACAGTCCACTCTCTTCAAGACCTCGGGAAATCGCAATTTGAGGACTTGGAGACGCAATGTGTCTGGAATTATTCTTTGTCGCATCTTCAGTATTAATAGTTATAGAGTTCTTGGTTTGAGTTAACGTCGCGTGAATATTTTGATAGGGAGCTAATACGGCGGGGAGAGAAATCGTTAGATTTTTGATTTGGCGTAAGTAATGTCCCGGATAGTCCAGATCAAACAGATTTTTCTTGAGTGTGAAAATTAAGCCATAACCGCCTCCTGAACTGGAATCCATCACCTGGGTTACATAGGGCACAAACTCAATCTTTACTCCATCCTCTGTAACTGGATTCAACTCATAATAAGATTTTAAGGAAATAGTTTTTGTAATCTCTAAACGTTGTTGATCCGTATCCATGAAATATTTTTCTAACTCATTGAGGGAGTGGAGTAACGGTTCGGCAGCCAGCAAACCCCCATTTGTACTATTCCAGCTACTTTTATTGACAATATTCAGACTACTCATTTCCAGACCCTTTTCATATTCAAGAGCTGTTTGAGCGTCCTGGGCGCAAGAAACCGCCAGTTTATAAGACTGGTAATAGAGGTTTGTCAATTGCCCTTTCATCCATCGGAACAGCTCCTCATTGGTAAACTTGTTTTGATAAAATTTTAATATTTCAGTGTTTTGCGCGATTTGTTTATTAGTGATTAAATAATCTTGCTGGGCAATATCTAACTGATACTGAGCGGCCTCCCATTGTGATTTCAATTGCTCAAATTGAGACTCCGCTTGCTGTAACTGAAAATGCCATTCAGTACGCCTACGCTCATAAGAGGCTCCTGTCTTCATCGAACCACTGGCGAAATTTAGCCCGAACGCCAGGGAAGACAAAACTTGTGACGCGGTTTGAAGAGAACCTCCCGGGTTTTGTCCACCATTTGACGTTCCAAATATAGTAGGTGTCAGATATGAAGGAGCGGAGAATCCAGCTAACAACGCGGAACCCAATTGCAGGTAGGTGGTCAACAGATCTGTTCCATCAGACACTATTTCCTTCATTCTGGCAATGGCGGTATTATTGAAATTAAAACTGGCGGAAATACCGATATCCTCATTATTATCACTGATTTTCTTGTTACCGGACAAGGCGCTGTTTGCTCCCAGCAAAGTACCAATCACCTTTATCCCATCACTACCACTGGCAACATTTTTGTTGTCCCAATCAATTAAACCCTGATAAAATAACTTTGTTAATAGAACCCCCTGACAAGAATTGCGTAAGGATTCCACATTTTTCCTGGAGGCGTCAAACTGATCCTTTTTGATCGCTAATGTCATGTTGATTATATTGGCTTGTTGATTCACTTGCAACAGAGCCAAAGCTTCGGAGTCTTTTCTCTCTATGACAGAGAGCAATAATTGCCCGAATTGACTGACTTGACTCGCGAACCCCTGCGCGCGACCTAATTGGACCATGAAGCGGTAGTTGGGTACCGTATTTGCGTAAATATGATTGCTCACTGAAGATGAAGAAGCATTTGCGACGGCCTCAACCAAGATCATAGGATTGATAGCGGGTTGGAATAGCGCCAAGCTCATAGGATTCCCATGAATATCCAGATTATTTCTAATATTATTCAAGCGACTATTGACTGTTTCCCGAAGATTACTAATACGTTCATTTTCCGGGATACCAAAATACAGCGCTGATTCAAAATTATAGTGTGTGTAGCTATCACCCGCTGAAAGGCTGCCATTAATCAGTTTGACATTCGCTTCTAAACCTACCAGAAACTCAGGAATCAATCCCTCTGTAAATGTTGAATTCTTGTATTTCTCCTGAATCGCCTTCAATGTCAATTTGGACTCATCTTGAGGTGGGGAAAAATCTCCTGCCGCTTTAGACTGATCTCCTAATAAATTCTCAACTATTTGATATAGGGTGATCGCTTCTATGATACTTTCACGAGTTTCTTCCAGGTAATAGGAGTCCGCCCAATCCAGTAAATTCTGTATATATCGTGTGACAATAGCTTCTTGATACGCTTTAGGCCGTAAGTTGGCAATCGCGAAAGGATCAAAGGGATCACTATAGTACGCATCTACAGCCTCATTATGCATTGGTGAGATCGCGAAGGTAGTGCCGCTCGGCCCCGCGACCTCTTCCGGAAAGGCGTTATCCACTTCATCTGAAACGGAAAATAACTCACTTCTTAGTGTCGGATTAAACCCGCTTTGTAAACCGATAAACCCCCAATACATATCCTTCAAATTTCCATCCTTTTCCAACTGGTTTTGTTCTTTCGCACTAAGGTTAGCAAAACGTTTGGTGGGGTTAAACACATACTGATACCATTTTTTAGCGGACGCGTAGTCACCGGCGTCATGGTATAATTTCGCGATTAACCAACTACTGAAAAAAAACAGTTCCCAATAATAAACCCCATTTGATCCTCCAATATCTAAAAAGCCGTCTATCGGCCAATATTTCTCAGGTACCTTGGCGGTATCAGGGCCTAAGTCCGCGAAGTTATCTTCTCCAACCAATTGAAAAACTAATTGTAGTAAGTGATCAACACCACCATTTAAAAACGCTTTATCAAAAGTCGGCGCGACTGATGACGCGCTCAAACGCACAAAGCGTGACGTTGAGGAACTTGCCGGCATCCAGAGGTACTCGGCGCCATGCAATGTTTCCATGATATGAAATTTCTTTTCGGAATGATCAATGACTATAGATTGTTTTATTTGATTTGAGTTTTTAAAGGGATATGTGATAGGTGTGTTCTTATTTACCGGGGTAACGCTGGAATCAAATAATGGAAATCCCGAATAAACACTTAAATCTTCCGCGTTTTCTACATAGGTATTGTCCAGAAAAATATTTTGTATGTTTAGACTCAAATCTTGATCTGGTGCACTTGTTATCAGATAATTCATACTCTGCTTGTCAACCGTTCCTTGCAATCCACCGACTACTCCCCCACCGATACGCATCGTATCAAGGCTATTTCCAAGTAATACAGGGTTATTTCCCAGTCCTCCTATGCTTATGGGAGCGCTTGAAGATGTTATTTTTTTTATAGCGGGATGGCCATCCTTGTTTGAGGCGTATTCACCGATATAGTAACTCATCTTGTTTGTGTCACCACCGGTAGCGAAAATATTTGATAAGGAAACCGAGAAAAAATACCATTTTCCGGTAGAAAGAGAGAAGGGTTTCGATGCGATACTCGCTGCTACACCTGACTTAGGTTTGCTGGGAGGTTCATCCGCATCAGTATAATTGATGTGCCTAGACCCGCCCTCATCGAACCACCACAATAGCCCCGACTTATCATACATAAAATAGTCACCCTGAGAGAAAAATAAAGGATAACCTTCACGACTAAACCCCTTAGGTGTCATATCCCAACTGCTGTAGTGTGAGTGATTTAAGAAGGGAGCGGTTCCACCCGGGTAAAATTTTAAACCCGTTTTAGACAGTGTTATTTGTTGTACTACCTGTGAGGCTCGTTCAGTCCTGAGCGCTGGAACTTCAGAAGTAAAATTTAATAAATTAATCTCTTCAGAAAAACTTCTGATATATACCCAGCCGCCTACAGTATAAGTGGGGTTTTGACGGTCAATGTCAAAAAATTTACTAAAATCTATATCCATGGCTTTTCCAGAGTTCGGAGTAGTTCCATTTGTCAGGAAATGATAACTGTCTTCACTGGCGTACGGCATTTTATAGGTTGAGTCATAGAAATCACTTATGCTCGCCTTTTTTAAATCATTGGGAACAGGACTAGCGAAACTATCTCCGCTTGGATTGAAGTTCATGACAGCCGGAGACACATCGGGGTTATTATCATTATCATTATCCTTCTTATTAACCTCTTCATATGGCGAAGGAATCGTCATATTTGAAGAAAGCATAAAGACAATCTCTTTGGATACGGGTGTTTTCGCTGTAATATTACAATCATTATAATGATACCGAATTTCAAGATAATCCGCGTAATGAGGTTCCTTGGTGATCACCCTGAGTTCCAGAGAATTCAACTTTTCACAAAAAAGAACATAATCCTGGTAGGTATAGGCGTTTGTCACGGATTTGATGTTAGTGCTCGTAACCTGTGAGCCATTTTCTACGTTCTGAGCGGGACTCCATGTTCCTGAAGTTTGATAGTAGGAATATTTGATATTATTTGTATAATAAAGATTATCGCCATCAGGATTTTTGTTATCCGCGACTTTCTCATTGACTTGATATTCTACCCAAAACACAAATAATCGATTAAACGCGTAAATTAGTTTCACCAATTTTGTGGAAATTTTTAAGTCCAATTTCTTCCATGGTTCCCAAACCAGAGGTGAATAATGCCCTCCCGCGAAACTCAGAATTAATTTCCGGTAATAATATTCACCGGATGTAGAGGAATAACCGAGTAAAAACAGGTAAAAGGAAACCTCATTTCCATCCTCTGGATCCACTTCATAATAGTAGCCGGTGATAATTTTGAGGTTGGCTATAGTCGTAAAATTGACAAGATACTGACTGAACGCGTTATTAATATTGACATCATTAACTTCACCTTGCTGTAAGGTATTTTGAAAATTTTTAAAAATCTCGCTGGCGTTTTTACGTAGATCCGGTTCCAGATAATTTTCCGGTGTTAAAAAGACTCTACGATTCGCTTCCCATACCCGATAGTTTTTGAACCAATCCCAATACTTTTCAACAAACACGGACTTCAGACTGGCTCCCGGTTCCATGTTCATAATAAGACGATGAAAGTACGTTTGATAAGCTCCGATCGCTTCTTTCACTTTTGAGGTATAAAATTTACCGCTGACTTCCACATCCGTCAGTAAATATTCAGAAAGGGAATTTCGATCTTGAACGGCGTTCAAGACACCGGAAGAAGCGTCACGATATTGATGGAGTACGCTATCCACCAAGACATCACGGTAAAGCTCTTCGATAGGCATTAATAAACTCGTTCTGATCGCGGTCGAGCTTTCCCCGGGGTTTCTGGCGTATACAGCCTGCATGGTCTTTGCGGCGATCGCGGAATAATCATTGTTCGTAACGGAAGCGATACTCAATAGATCGTCGGTTGATAAACCGGTTTGCAGACTCAACGCGAATAAAGAACGCATCGCGATGACAAGAGAAATAGGTTGTATGGTACTCAAAGTATATTGCCCCTCGGAACCGGAAGGAGTAATCCCCCAGGCTTTTAGAACGTTATAAACCGCGGGTTCTTTCCAATATGTAACCGCCAGCAAGTCGGAAAGGTTCTGTTTTGGATCGGATTGGTCTTTTACAGGAGTAAGGAAAAGTAACAACCGATTGTCAGGATCAGGATAGTTCATCACTAATTGACGCAGATCAATTATATCGAGTAACGCCTCAAGAGTTACTCCAAAGGCTTGACCAACCTCAGGTCTCTTAATCGATGTGTTACCCTCCACAATAAAACGTACTTCCTGTTCCGATAACCGGAGACCGTTAACCATTAATGCAAACCGTTTTAACGCCCCGAAACAATTTACCGGATCTATTACAGCGTTTAAAATCGCTTGAGTTTTTTGGACTTCTGCTTGCTCCATTTGTCTCACTCGCTCCTCCACCGTTTGCCCTGCCAGGTTGAAAACATAGAATAAGTTTGTGGACATACCTGAAGAGAATAAGACTCCCCAATCAGAAACAGTCTGTGATACCTCCGTTGAAAGCGATAAAACATCCTGAAAAACCGTGTTGATCACGGTATCTTGTTTTTCTTTATAGACGGACAATATTTCCTGAATACTTTTTGTAACAATTTCCCAATCTGAAGGTGTTAGGTCAGAAGTCGGTGTTAAGTCGATTTTTACCTTTAATACAGTCCCGTTTGGTTGATCAACATTATTTACTGTTGATACAGGGTCCACATTATTATTGACGATAAGTTGCTTGTCATAAATACCTCCTAAAAAAGCATCAAGATCTGATTTCACATATCGCTTACCACTTTTACCCTTGTAGGAAAGCGATGGGGATATTGTTTTTATCATTTCAGCGATAAAATTTTCTTTGCTCAACAACATCGTGCCGGTGATATTCTTACTGATTTGATCAACCAGAGCCTGAGTCGCGATTGTGCCCGGTGAAAGCGATTCGTTCTGTTTACTATCATAATTATTGATAAATTGAATGTCTTCCATCGTCAGATCGGTATCCCCGATTTTCTTCATGAAGGATTGAATTCCTTCAAAATAGCGATCCAGAGATATTTGGGAACCGGTTTTTAGATTCGTTGTAGGCCCCGCGAATTTATCAGAGGCCAAAGCGTTTAACACAAATAAGAAGGATTCAATACTGAGATTAAATAAAGACGCGCTGATCGCTACCCGATATACCGCCGATAGAAATTCTTGATTCAACGTCACGTCAAAATTATTCACTATCGCGTTCTTTCGGGTATAATTAAACTGCTTACCCACGTAGTTTACCAGCATCGTTAGATCGTCCTGAGATACTCCCGAGCCTTTCATCACATCAGCGCTGATTTGTTGATCATTGCCGGTAGGGTTAGAGGGGTTCCAGGAGAGTGGTGTGTCCCCATAATTCGGCGCGCTGTCCCCAAAGACAGACTGAATAAACGTGCTGCCGGATTGTTGACCAAAATCCTTGAGTAATCCAACCGCGGCTACCGCCATGTTGACACTGCTCACACTATCATACTCCATGATATTTCGAATTGTGTCGAGGTATCGGTAAGTGCTGTCCGCCGACAACACATCCCCTGATTGAATCAATCCCGCGTTCATGAGTATGGAGTTCAGATCCATAAAACTCAGACCCGTGATGGAGCGTAGACGAATGAGACGATTGATACGATCCATCACCGCCATAGACTCATTCTCAAAAATATATGCGTCGCTATTATCAGGATCAACCTTCAGTCCCAATGTATTGGAGCCTTTATTGATATAAAACCGGCTTTGCGGGTTACTATGATTAATTTCATGATCACTCAAATTATCAAAAATGAGATCAGTAATGTCACTTCCTTCTAATCCGGTACTTTGTTGAAAAAGCGGGAAAGTCAGTTGAGTGAGGTCCGTACCATTTAAATAACCTAAACCATAGCGCTCAAAAAGCTCATTGACTGTCGCGACCGGAGTTTTTAATAATTGAATCATTGAAGGAGATAGTTCAAAATTAGCCCAGGCAACTTCCAACCCGTCGGACGGTTTTGTGATACCGCGCGTCACAGTCCCGAAATCTGTGCCCAATAGACTCAAACCGGCTCGTAACTTTGTAAGATTATAGTTATAAGGCGCATTCAGGGGATATTTTTCATTCAGGTTTTGTTTTATCTCGTCTTGAGCCAGACCCAATCGCACGGCTAATTGCGCTTCCAATACATGATTCACAATCTCAAGTTTCGGTATTTCCTCTTCTGTGTTATTTTCAGTGAGTGGGAGTTCAAAAATATCTGGGCGCCGACGCTCCAAGCTAATAGCGGGATCACGAAATTTAGTCACCGCGAGTTTAAGCATTTGCTCAACACTGAGTACCTCAGAGTTGGTCGCGATGATATTTTGCGCGTAGAGTTTTACTTCCCCCTCATGAGGGTTTTGATTTAAGATAGGACCGGGGCAAACTAGCAATTGTGTTGGCGGCCGATGTAGAAAGGTCTCTGTCTGGCTTACTGAACCGAGCTTCCGGACAGATACCGAATCTCCCTCTACACTCGCTTCGCCGACGACGATGTTTTCCTGATATGATTTTCCCGTTCCAACAGAAACCCCCAAATAATGCCACTTTCCAGATTCAAAATTTGAATCTCCCGTTCCAACAGAAATCCCCAAATAATACCACTTTCCAGTTTCAAACTGTTTCGAATTATCAAGAGTTAACTGAACATCATTCGCCGTTATTTTCCCTCCATCTGGAGATAGTGTTTTCACCACTATATGGTTTGTATTGTAAAGCGTGCAGGTGAGACCTTGACTCATCTCTGCACACAATCGCACGGTTGTCGCCTTTCCCCACGTTTTGATATTAAAGAAAAAGCAAAGTGTTACCCCCGTTTCTTTTGAGGGTGAATTCATCATAGTCGCTTTAGAGAAGTCGATCCCGGGACAGGCTGTGAGATCATCGCTACCGCCAATATCCGAATGACTGACATAAAAAGTTTCCTGGTCCGTAAATAATTGAGGATTACCTATGATAGAATTTTGTTTTTCCACGCCGTCGGCGGGTGAAAAATGCCCTAGATCTCCCCATCCATAGGCCAGCATGTACTCCGTTTCGTATACCGTCGGACTCGCCTTGATATGGACCATATTATCTGGAAGCGTTTCCGACATCAGATACGTGAGATAGTGTTCCCGGTTTTTCTCAAGATCCACCAAATAAGCGCCTGGTGACAACACACTCTGAAACTCATCAACATGGATGTGATTTTCCCGGTTAAAAAGTGTTTGATAATTAGGTAGATGAGAATAATTTTTATGGACCAATTGACTATAGTTGTCCCATATTTTTGTTCTTCCACCGGATGTGGCGGAATGTATGCCCATGTATTGCAACATGACCTGACTACGAACATTCAGAGCGCTATCATAGAACAGATTCATAAGCCGAGCATTATTATCGAAATAGGATGAAAATTTTTCGATAAATTGAATCGATGGAGCTGCTGTTATATCAAATGATGAGAAAATTCCATAATGCATCAAGGAAAACAATAGTTTATACGCGGAAAGTGTTAATACACCATCCTTCATATACACAAGATTCAATTCAGAAAAATTAGGGTTACTGAAAATATTAGTTAAACGTTGTTGGTTTTTCATGATCGCTGAGATCGCGAAGTCCCAATGGAAATTTATAGTCGCACTATCGAGAGCCCCTTCTTTCCATTTAGTTTCATATTCGGCTTTATCAAATTTTCCCGTGCCAAAATTAATACTTCCATTTTGCACCTTTTCCGCGATAGATTCAATTACCGGGTTAGGATGGGGACCACCGGGGAATCCATTAACTTGCCAGTAAATTTCAACAAAATAGTCAAAAATCTGAAGGGTCGTATGTTTTTCGGTTGACGATGATACTGATTCCGCGTCAACAGACACATTATCATATTTAACTTGTGTCCCATTATTCACATTATTTGACGACACCGCGAACCCTCCAAGAACCGTCTCCATTTCTATAGGCCGCATATTCACATTTTCAAATGGAGACCAAGTCGCTCCATCTGTAGAGTAGTGACCGGTGAATTGTGCTCCTGCTTTGAGCAATTTTAACCAAATGGAGCCCGAATTATCGGGAGTCAAGGTGTCATTCAAAGTCGCGAGTCCACCGTTATCGGTTCTCCATTGTATCGTGGCTTGTAGTATATTACCGTTTGGTTTCACCATCGCGAACACAAATTTGGAGGAAGGGTCTGTAGATTCCCTGATCATTACGCCCGCTTTAGCCCACGAGTCACTCTGAAGAACATGAGTCACACGGGAAATAATTTCGATTTGACTGTCCGCGGCATATTTGTTATATTGGTAATAGAAACTATCTGCGGTACCCCGGATATCACTACTTTTGACATTCACCAAGGTCTCGGTACCCGTTTGGATGACGGGACCACCGTACGCACTCTCTCCAATCGATTTCGAGCTGGAAAAATGGGGGGCGTAAACCTTCACATCTTGAAAAGTACCTGTGGTGGTTAATGATCCGTTATGGGAGCTTCCGACTAGTCCGGCCAGGTTGCCTTTCATCGATACCGATGGGAATGTATCCGCAAACGGTGTCCAGATAAGACCATCTGAAGAGTAATATCCGGTAAAGATATCCCCTTCTTTTTTTATCCTTATCCACACAGGTAATTTGATACTAAGGAATTTGCTAAATCCGGCGTTTCCTCCGGTAACACTTCTGCATTCCATATTAATGGTATTGTTATCAGTGGCTCTCACCATCACAAACGCTGAATCGGGTTGAGTGGATTCACGAATCATCACGCCATTACAGGCTGCCGCGTCTGGAGCGTTCGTTCTAATCCTGCTGACACAAGCGCTAATATCCAGAGGTATTTCTGAATAAAACCGGTTGTATACATAATGAAATTGATCAGAAGTGGATCCAATTCCACTACTGGAACTGATAACCGTGATGGAATTAAATGACACGTTCACATCACCTGATTTTTTTTCACCGCTTGAACCGGCTACCGCCGGTGATCCGATATCTTCGGATTTCATTAAATTTCCCGAATCAATGATCGCGGCCGCTTCATCATTGCTATTGCTCGGAAATATATTTAATTTAGCCTTATTCACAAGATTCAGAGCGCTATTGTAATACGTTGTCGCGTTTTCCTCTTGTGTGGCCGTTCCAGTGGGAAAATATTTTTTGAAATTGCTAACGAACTGATCAATCGTTTGACCGGGAATATCCGTAAAAGAAGCGATATTGTGATACAATAGCTGCAATACAGTCAGATATTCGCCCTCTTTCCCTTCTCTCCCATATTGCGCCTGAATACTATATTCTGGATTCGTGAGAATTTGATGCAATTGAACTTGAGCTTTATAGAAAAGGAAACAAGCGTCATACAAATCGGCGTTAAAAGGCGCTGTTTTCACATTCCATATTTTCGCTACCTCATTGAACTCTCCATCAAGTATGAAGTAACGCACATCAGAACGGATTCCTCTGGCAAAGCCATCAAGTATAACAATAGTGTCAAAATTCGACTTCGCGTGCTCTTGTTTGAAAACTTCTACAAGTTCTTGAAAAAGAACGCATACTGGATTGTTCCCTTCGGATTCGGATTGGGGAGGGGGCATATTCAAGAGATTCAGAGCGCTTTTGTAATACATCCTCGCGGTATCTGCTTGTCCGGCCTTTGTTTTAGCGTCAAAATATTGTTTAAAACTGTCAACAAATTGATCAATAGTCTGATTGGATATATCCGTGAATGACGCGATACCGTGATACAGTAAACTGAATACAGTTGTATATTCTCCCGCTTTTAACAGATATTGCGCCTGAATGTTATATCCTGGATTCACTAAAAATTGATGTAATTGAACCTGAGCTTTATGAAAAAGTAAACATGCGGCGTCAAAAGTGGCGTTAAAGGGTGCTGTTTTGATATTCCAGGCTGCTCTGTAGGGAGATAATAGTGGGGAATTTATGAAAAAATCCACATTAGCATCGACGTCTCTGGCAGTGGAATCAATCATCGAATCAGTGTCATTAATACTATTCACTTGTCCGATGATTTTTATATATTCGCGAAAAAGAGTGCTTACTTGATTGTTACTTTCGGATTGAGGGGTCATTAGATTGTTACTTATGGGGTTAGAGGTCACTACTTCCATCGTTCCTGATAGTTTTACATCGTCAAAAGTAGCGGCACATCGTTCAGTCATATTGTGAGAAGTTAAAGCTAATCCGGCTAAAGTCGGGTCCATTGAGAACGTTTGAGTCCCGACAAGCTTAGTCCACTTCGAACCATCTTGAGAGTAATACCCTTTATACTGATTGTTCTCCTTGGTTAACTTCAGCCATACAGGAAATTTCGTACTCAGTAACTTACCACTCCATTGTGCGTTGGAACCAGCCTCGCCTCTCCATTGCATAAAGACTTGGCCGTCAGGTCTGACTGCCGCTAAAACGTGCTTGGAACCCGGGTCCGTGGATTCCCGAATCATCACCCCCGCCTTGGTCCAAATATTGGTATTGCTAACAGACGTAATACGGGCGGAAATACTAATGGTGTCCTGTGTACCCGACTCAGAATAAACATAATGAAATTGATCAGATGTACTCCAAATGTCTCTACCAGCAGCGTGAATGATATAGCCATTATCTTTTGGCTCACTTGAACCTGATAAATTTGGTGAGCCGATATCTTGTGATTGAGTGAAATTATTTTTACCCATAAAAACTTCCCTTCTAAGTTATTTTTCAGCTGATATTGATTGCTAATGTAAAATTTTCTCTATTCATTGACACCATGGATGCCGGTGTTTTTAACACCTGAATCCATAACAACGAGTTCAATATCCGGTACCGACTAGATAGGTATAGTATATTTTTAGAATACTATTGTTTTGCCGGACAGCAGAACTAAATACGTACTCCGCTATCATTCGCTATGTTTGCTGATCCCGAACGCTAATCCGGATTGTTACAACAGTGAGAAATCCCCACAACGTACCGCCCTGCTTTTTAATGGCAGACGAAGTTAGTCCCGCCTAAAAGGCAGACTTTTAAAGCCGATTTAACGGAAAACAGCCATTGCCAACCAGAAATTAAAAAAGTATACGGGAAAATTTTACCTGTTAGAAACCCACTCTCATCGGTAAATTGTAAAGAGAGAAACCCCATGCGTGAATGTTAATGTGATAATTAATCACTTTGATAATATCTTTAAAATTCGGCAGCTGTCAATTGTAAACTGTCAAAAATATAGAATAAAATCACGGTAATCCCATGGGATAAAGAAGCTATGGATTAATGGGAGATTCCAAGGTTACAGCAGGGAAGCATGCTGCAAATTTGACACTAGATAAGCTCGGCGTATTCCGATATATACGGTTATCATTACAGGAAAGATAAAGAGGCTCATTTGTTTTGAATAATGTGTTAATGCTCAATTCGTTATAATAAGCATTTGAGGTATATTAGGAACGAGGAAAAAATTGATCGTCCCATTTTACATCACATCTTCATTCCAGATTTCACCGCGAATCAATCGCAAAATCCGCAAAATAGGCAAACTATTTCTGTGGTTTTACTCAATCGTCTCGGCAAAATCTGACACAAATCTGTATATAAACTGGGACAATTTATTTTTTCCACGTTCCTTATTTAATATGTTATAGTCAATTCCGATCCATAGAAAATGAGTTGTACTATGAATTTAAATGCAGATCAACTTTCAAAGATTCTGGAAGCGCGCGCAAAAGTTGGTTCCAAATACCATTGTATCCATAAATCGGTGATCAAGCATAACACTATAAACCTTGGATTATTGTTTGTCATTTTGGCATCTATCTGTGGTGTTTGTGTTGCAATGCCTCAAGCCCCTGGTGGATTACAATGACCGTAGGAGTATGTTTTTTAGGATGGATCTATATGACTCTAATCATTCTTGTGGTCCATGAGGCAACTCATAAGATGTTCGTTATTTCCAGGAATCACAATTGGCTGATAGTCCTCAATCAACTTTTTGGTACGGTTGTCTGTATCGCATCTTCGAGGGCATATTTTAAGCTAACCAAATATATAATAGTAGTTTACATATATTTCTATGCAAATATTGTGGTCACTAATTAAAATAGTTTATTTTTTTAGATTTTACTTGAAATAAACAATAAAGGCCTTCTCTT
>JAJFLO010000131.1 GCA_021772675.1 Verrucomicrobiota bacterium
CCATAGAGCCGATTATCAAGATTACTGCCAATACCGACATTCGGCTTAGTTCAACAGTATTTTATCGATCATGCACTGGCATCCCTCTACTATTTTGTTTCAGCCCTCTTTGTCGGTGCACGATCGATAAAATACTAATCATTCTAGGTACTTTCTCAATGTACTTTGGGCCATTGAAGGAAGGGGATTTATTCGATCTCGAAACTCAAGCGTCTTAAGCAATGTGACTGAAACGTTGTTTCAAAACCTCGTGATTTGGGTAACAACTTTAGGAGTTATCCAATATTTTATTCTAATATCGTTCGGGAAGACACCGTCTGTTATAATAACGAGTTTCCCACAGATTATCTCGGCATGCATATTATTCCTCGGGTTCTCACTTTTTGGATTATAATGTGACTTGAGGATGGCAATATATGTGCATGGTACCCCTCTACCCGTCGATTCTCCAACAAAGTTGGTTGTACAAGGACCCTATGCTTATATTCGCAATCCAATGGCAATTCCTGGGCTGGGCCAAGGGTTCTCAGTAGCCTTATTTTTCTCCTCCATTGAAATCACAATTCATATATTGGTGGGGTTGATTATTTGGGTCCTGTCTATTAAACCTATGGAAGAAAGCTATTTAGTGGATTATTTTAGTAATGAATTCGAACATTATAAATTATATGTGAAGTGTTGGATCCCTATAATTAAAATTATGTAAAATTTCTAGCGTTTGAATTCAATATTCTGTATCGTTGAGTGTCGGCATAAAACATGATTTATTGACGTTAATCTAAGGTAGGTCACTGTCGCAGAAAATAGACTAATTCAACTTACCGCTGGCCTCATTGATCAACTTTTCATGAAAGCGTGACCAGATCCGATCCATCACAAGTCGGTTGTCACCAATCAGGGAATTTTCAGGCAGTCCAAGATCATTTGCCAGATATTTGGCCAGATCTCGTTCGCTTTTGTGAAGACAGCCATTCTTTTTTCTTTCCGAAAATCCACACCATCGGTAATCTACTGGATTTTTGGTCAAATGATTGCGCACCGGATTTAATGTTAAATAAATCATCGATTGTGTGAGGGATTGTTTTGGTTCTATGATGTCACTGCAAAATCGTCGCTCGAATAACTTTCCTTTACGACTATGCTGACGATTATACCAATGGGTAAAGCGTTGTTGAAGATTACTAATAATCATGCTGATGTCATGGATCTTATAATTAAATCCATTAAGAACTCCTTTTCCCGGATTAATCAGAGAGTTTAATTTATAGTAACGTGCCCATCGTCGAATTAATTCTTCTTCGTGCATATCTTCGACACTGGGCACTTCGATGAGTAAATGATAGTGATCATCTAAGATGACATAATCTCTCACAACGTACGCTAATCTCTCCTGTCCAAGCATTAAAATATTTCGAAAGTAAGTCTTATCTGATGCACCCAATAAATTTCTCTCAATTGACATTTTATTGGTAATCAAATAAAAAATGTTTTGATCTGGTTTTAATTTTAATCGCTTTTGAAACACGCAGTCAATCCTTATAAAATTCTTAGTATAAGCAAATGATTGTCCATAATCATGTTAACGCTGTTTTCCCACATTCTCTATCGCCAAGTTTCTTTTGCTCGATTTTATTTATTTATATTTGAAGAATTTATCTGTTATTCACGATCTTACAGTGTGAAAATAGGTTTCACCGATCATATCAAATAGGTCCACAATAATCAACTACGTTTGCTCATAACAAAATTTTGTGGGAAATGCGGGTTAAGCATATACCAATGATTTGTGGTTAACAGGTTTTAATTCGTTTTGTTTTTTTTCATTACAACTGCACTTTTCATAAATTCGCATGTGGTTCTTTACTCCCGCAAATTGGAAATGACCACAATGATGCTGAGATGTTGTCAGAAAACGTTCCTGATTAATATTTCTTTGACCACGAAAATAGTCATGATAATTAAGTTTAATTCTACTATTAAATTTGTTGATATTATTACTAACGGCAATCTGTCGTGATTTCGAACTGGAAATATAGATTCCACTGAAAAATGATGAAACACATCCCGAACCGTAGCTGAAAAATCCAATTCGTTTTTTATATAAATCGTCAATTGTTGTATCCATTAAAGATAGCAAAGATATGTAAAGTGATGCGGTATAGCAATTACCAATCTGACTTCCATAGTACAGACCAGCATAAAATCGATTGTTAGTATTATCTGTTACCCTACTTTTCTTGATTGTTTTCATTGCAAGCCAACTATTGGCCTTTTCGGCCATCCTGTTAAATGGTAGATGGTAACAGCAATGGTCAATGTCAGCCAAATTTCGATTTGATAATTGACGATATTCAGACCAGGATCTTTGTAAAGCTTTTAGATACATTTTTATTGAATATTTTCCATCAACAATGGGTTCGTCCCTATAATTTGGACGCCAGAAATCCATGGTATCTTCAGTAAAGAATCCAAATTCGTTTTCAAATATAATAATTTTAGGATTGGAAGATATTACCATTGCGACTGCTCCGGCGCCTTGGGTTGATTCTCCAGAAGAACCAAGTTCATATTGAGCAATATCAGAGGCAATAATTAGGACTTTACGATTAGGTTTTTGATTAATAAATGCGATAGCAGTTTGCAATGCGACAGTACCGGCATAACAGGCCTGCTTAATATCAAATGCCTGGCAGTGGTGTGGTAAATCAATTAATTTATGGATGTATATTGCATTGGCTTTTGATTGATCTACTGCTCCTTCTGTGGCAAAAATGACGGTATCTATCAATGATTTATCAACGTCATTTATTGCCTCTAGAGCTGCATTCGCACCCATAGAAATAACATCTTCATTTGGAGTGGAACAGCCATCTTTTCCTGCCCTAATCCAATATAATATTTGTCCTGATCTATACCCTGCTCACACGCTAAAGTAGCTAAATCAAGGTAATAGTGGGGTATGTAAAACTCTATTGATTCAATGCCGATTTTCACAATTTTGATCTCCTTATTCTAATGATTTTTTCAGATTAATTTCTGAAATGAGTTCCCCTTTATAAAGAGTCCAGGTCCGCCAGTTTACGAGCTGATTTGAAAGGTTGGACTGTAACTGATTTTTGACCGAGGTAGCTTGACGCCTGAAGTCGTCATTTATGATTTCAGCGTCTAATAAATTTAGGGCAGGTATTGAAGCGGCACCAATATGTTCAAGATAGTCAAGGTCAAGCGAAACACCATGTCCGGTTATTTCTTCACAGGTTAATACGTTATATCGCGTAATAAACTCATCAAAGTTTACGAAACTGGACAAATAGAGTACAACGATCAACGTAACTGCATTGCGATTAAACAACCATATCTTTGATTGGCGCTGAACACTATATAGAATTAGCCAAAGAAATCCCAAGCCGACGATGAGCATCCAGATCATTGTTGCAACACGCAATCGTGTTAAGCTATATACCTCAACATATAAACATAATCGCCAGAACGATGAGGAAATAAGAATGAGATTTTGCAGCAGCCAGATGCCAGCTAATGCTCGGGCCCACTTTGAAATACTGTTTTTCCCCTGAATTGAAAATGTAATCAATACAAATGCACCGGCTAACAATCGGCAAATTAATGAAAGATGTAATTCCTTTTTCTGGCTCGTCTTGAACATCATTGACAATATTCGTTCTGTCGCATCCTTGGGTAGTTGTTTCTATCGTTAGGTGGACCTGTTCCTTCCGTACACGAATTCGTAAAAGTGTCCAGGTAAATGAACCGGCAACTAACCATACTATAGTCCGTTTCATATGACTCTATACTTAAATTCCTATCCTTTGAGTGTGGTTTATGCATAAATGCGGTACGAAGTCATTTGAAATGCACTATAATATACGATTAAATTCAATATAATCTGGAAAGAATTCGATCAGCCTTTGAGTATAATTTTTTAAGTTGTCATACCAAATTCCGATGACCGGGTTAGCCTGGACAAAAATACCGTTAAATACAGAACAAAATAAAACGGGAATAAACCAGTTCTTAGAAAACCGTCTAAAAGAAAATTGATCGCTACCATGGTTCAATGCCCATCGATGAATTGTCCGATGGTCATTCACAAATTGGATAAATGTTAATAGAAGAAATTGATACCATCGTCGTAGCCAGGAGAGCATATCGGATACCCAGCCCAAGCGAGTTGTCATGGCTGAAGAGATTAATCCTAATACGGCTAATGTAACGGATAAACGTGTGGGATTATTTAGTAGTAGGAGGACCTGACCAAGTAGAAGTACAGTCAGTGCTGTCCGCTGATTTTTGCTTCCATGTAAAGGCTTCCTCGTGCAAATTGCAATCGTTAGAAGTAATGAATATATACCGACAGTCCATCCCGGAACCTGTTGATAAAAAAACAAATCTGCAATGACTGTATATATGACTGTTATTGCTAAAACCCGCGAATAATATTTAATACTCAAATGAAAGCCTTTTTCGTCGCCAGCAAAGAACTTTGTAACACAAAGCTAATTGGCAAAATACTGTCTATCGTTATTAGGATTAGGTTTTCTAAATTGGCTATATAGTATGGCCGATTGCTTGTGGATTGACATAGGCGTTGAGATTATTGCGAGCTCAAAGATTGTTGAAAAATCCAAAAGTAGGAAATCCGCATTAGAATTGTTAGGTTAAACAGATTGCATATTAAGCGCAGTTGCAGATTTTTGCTTATCAGCAGCCAGTGCATTTGCAGCTTTATTTAATACTTCCTCAAGATTGCCCAGGTAATCCAAAAAACTGGATCGGCCCGAATTCGTAATTGTTATTGTTGTACGGGGTTTCTGATCAATAAAACACTTTCTTATCTGAATCATCTCACTTTCTTCTAATGTTTTTAAATGGCGGCTTAAATTCCCATCAGTCAGATCGCATTGATCTTTTAGCTCCGTGAACCTAAGCTCCTCCGAAGCAGCGGCTAATGCTGACATAATTGCCAATCGATTCGGTTCATGAAAAATTCGGGTTAATGCTTGATACGGGTTATGATTTTCACAGTTCATTTTATACCTACTATAAGTATCGCCTTCTATCTGTATTTAGAATAATGCCACCAACAAATTCACCAACAAAAAAAATGATTCCCATGGGAATTGGTGACAAGAATGAATCATAAGGTATTAGGAGGAATGCTACGCCATAAACGATGTAGTAAATTCCCACCAACCCGATAGGCCTGGGTAGTGCATGCGACACGGCTAAATTGCATAAACCGAACATGCACATCCACAAACCAAATAAATATTGATACAGATCTGCTCGAGTCATAACAATTGATAAGACTGCACCAATTAATAACGGCGGCATGACTTCAGCTGTAGGCTTCAATTTTCGGTAATTTCGTTCAACTTGGGGATCAAATAAAAACCAATACAGAATTGCACCATAATTCAAAACCATTGCGATAGCGCCAATGATGCACCAGCCAACAAAATGTGACAGCTCCGTTTTTATAATGATTTCTGAATTCAGAATCAAAGATCCCCCCAATGCAATACCGCCCGATACAATTCTGGCGGTTCCGGAAAATCCTTTGAATTGTTGACGATCTATAACACGCTGATGAATTTCTTGTACCTGAGTGAGTGCCTGGCGAATGCTATCCATTGTCATATTTTTTCAATTATGTAATTAAAGCTTCAAATACAATAATCAAGACAAACTACTTTGCAAGGCAAAGTTTGTATTTCTAAATCTTATTTTGAGGTTTTTCCCGTCATTATGAAACCTAATTTAAAAAATTCAGGATTGATGGAGGATGGATTGAAACAAAAAAAGTACGGTTGAATCCACCCACACCCAATGAGTTTCATAGAGATATTGCAAAGTCGTTGGTTCTGATAGCATATAGCTGCCTTAACCTCTGGGGAAACCGTCTTTGCTTATTCCCTATTTAATGTATGCGGCTTTCAATAAAGGAATGTCTTTTAATGTCCAGTTGAAAAGGTGAGAGAACCAACCGGGGTCATTTCTATTTTTAATCTTTCCTCATAGATGAATTGAGAAATTCGGATAGTTGCATTATGCGGAGATTAGCATCCATAGATTTGATTTCTTTATCAAGATGCATAATACAACCCGGATCATTCGATACGACAATATCGATTTTTTCCTGAATGAATCGCTCAATCAGACTTTTGGCTATAGGCGGAAATTTAAATGAAAAGATTCCCCCAAAACCGCAGCATTCCGGGTCGTCATATACCTAAACAAGCGTTGAACGAAGTCGCTACGCAACAGGAAAAACGTACTGGATCCTACGCTCCAAGTGAGAATTATTTAACATTGTCCTCAGGCTCAAAGTCTTTCGCTCACTTTGGATATTTTTAAGAAATCTCCTCATAGAACCACACCGC
>JAJFLO010000132.1 GCA_021772675.1 Verrucomicrobiota bacterium
TCAATAGCTTGATCAAGGCGTTTTTGGCCCTTGGTGGAACTTTGAAAATCAGTGATACTTGGACATTGCATAATAAGCACGTTAATACATCTATATATTTTATTAATAATATCTAAGCCAGGTTGTAATTAATAATTATTATAAGATGTATTATTATGCAATGTATTTCGTGAATTTTCAAATAATAGGCATAACTATTTTATAATTAATGAATTATGTCTGTTTTTGTTGGATTTTACTTAAGAAAACTGTACGCACCCGGCTTGACGTTAGTATTCAAGCGAATCAACACAATTATTGCAATTTCAAGTTTTGCGATCATGGGATTAATCGCCTTACCAGCATTACCGTTGAACTGGGCGAGTTTTCTGCCATTAGCTTCAGGTACGACACTAGCCAGAATAACTGTCCTTAGTCATCAACCGATATTGATAATGAATTTCTTGATAGTTTTTATCAATTCCGCAGTGTATTTAAGCATTGGTTTATATGTCTACAAATATTTTGAATCAATAGCAAAACAAAGAAACTTAATAGGCCAATATTGATGAGTAGTAATATCCATCACTGAAATTTAACGGAAATAATGGCCAGAATCTGTCATTTTTCATTTCCTATTTCTTGTGCTATAAGTCATTGCAAACCAGGCTTTAACACCTCTTAACCAAGAAATACTTATTGGAAAAAATTATTGCTGTATGTCCAGAAGTCTGGACCCTATATCCAGATTTCTGGATTTACAAATAACTTCAATAGTCCTTAGGAAGGACGGTGTGTATTCCAGCTGTATTAGTTAAATCTAGACGATAAACCGTGGTGATCATTGAAAAGACGGTGAATGGTTGTTCGGCTGACTTCTGCGTCCTTTGCTGCCGTAGAATAATTATAATTGTGTCGTATGATTAAATCCTCGATATATTTTTGTTCGAATTTGTTTATGAATTTATTTTTAGCCTCTTTATAAGGCAATGAAAGTATATCATCGTTTTTGTGTAGAAAGTCGTAGGTCGGCTTCAGGTTCAGGTAGCCCCGAAGGATTTCGGCTGTTATTTTAGTATCTTTATCGTAATGAACGATAACTTGCTCACACACGTTGCGCAGCTGACGAACATTTCCCGGCCATTCATAAATCTGCATTAATTGTTTAGCGTCTTGAGTGAATTCGGGTATTTCCTTTTTGTAATCGGCTGCGAGTTGCTCAAAAAAGTGTTGGCTAAGAAATATGATATCATTTTCCCGATCTCTTAATGGTGGGATCGAAATTGAGAGAACATTTAATCGATAATATAGATCCGGAAGCAATAGGTTTTTCTCTATTGCATATTCAGGATTTATATTGGTAGCTGACAGAATTCTCACATCGATTGGAATGTAGGATAACGCTCCAACAGGTCGTAATTTACGGTCTTCGATTGTTCTTAGCAATTTAGCCTGCGTATTTATATCAAGTTTAGTAAGCTCATCCAGAAAAACGGTTCCACCATGTGCTGATTTTAAAAGGCCAATATGGTGTTTGTTTGCACCTGTAAACGCGCCTTTTTCATGTCCAAAGAGTTCACTTTCAAGAAGGGTATCTGCACATGTTAAACAGTCTATCGGAATAAAGGGTTGACTGGCTCGATCACTTTGTTGATGTATCGCCTTGGCAATTAATTCCTTGCCAGTTCCCGTTTCTCCGCAGATCATAACATTTGCAGGCGATTTTGACACTCTTCTGATCTGGTGATATACGTGATTCATGACTGTACTTTTCCCTACCAAATTCATAAATTCAGATGTAAGACGAATGTCTTGACGCTGCTTGATAGGTGTCTTGGTCAAATCAATGTTCCAAAAAATTCGGTCTATTCGATCCTTTAATTCTTCTGGTGTAATCGGCTTGGTAGCAAAGTCAATAGCCCCGATTGACAGAGCTTCCATAACAGATGTATAAGAGCCATATCCAGTTAAAACCATAACCTTTAAGTCACGACGTTCATTGAGAATATTTTTTAGAATTTCAATCCCGGATTTCCTGGGTAGCTTCAGGTCCAGAATAACTGCGTCAGGTTCATAATCGCGAATGAGTTGAACTTCATCATCGTCCCCTAACGACGTTCTACAATAATATCCTGAATAGGCGAGCAAATCTCTAAACATCGTCAACAAAGATTCTTCGTCATCAATAACTAAAATTTTCTTCTTTTTCATGGTTACGAATCCCCAATGCATTAAATAAATAATAGATAATTCAATCTATAGATAAATGTTGATTTTATAGGTTTGTCCCTGCCATGGCATTCGATTAAAAATCTCAAGTACAGAAATTAAAACCATTATGGTTTTTATACCGACAGCCATCAGGCTTTCGACAGGTTTCTGTAAAATCGCTGTCGGACTGATCCGCCGCGGCGGAAATGTCGAAATACCTACTGCTTGCAGTATATTTTATCAGTTTAAAGGGATTTTTAACCAACAATTAGCTTGATCACCTTGACCCCTGAAACGTTCCCAGAAATCTTTGCCCCAAATGATCAAACCAACCATCAATAACTTACTTTTTAAAACGGATATTTTACTATAAACAAATACCTTCGCAACACCCACATGATTGACTTTCCCCACGAGTGATATATTGATATCGATTAGAAGCAACCAGTGAATTATATTCTTAAAAATAAGCTGACTTATTTAGACAACGTTATCATGTCCTAAGTTACGACTGAAAACGAGTCCCGAACTCTTTTCGAGTAATTATTGAGGAAGTTGCAAAAGTTTTATTCAACCGCACTGTGAGCGGATGAGCAACGAATTCGGCATTAAACCCTTTTGCAATTATCTCTATTAATGAAAAGAATTTTAGAGTAAGGCACTATTGCCGCAGTTTCAATGTAAAATATCCAAAAAATTTGAATATTTTACATGGTGGGAACCTCTTTCGACATATTGTGAAACCAATGCAAAAAAGTGATAATACTGTTTTCCCCTTCATGCTCTTCCTGTCCTTCATTGTAAATTATTTTCTTTAAAAATATCAATAAGAAACTATGACCCCGAATCTTCTGTCTGAATCCTGTCTGAATCATCCCTCTTCTATGTCGGCTTGAACAGCTTCTGTTATTACGCTATAATTTTCGTTGTGGGTCATAATGAGATCCTCTTTTTGTTGTGGTTGTAAAAAAAGAACGATCAATTATGAACAGCGTATTGTCAATATTTCGCGGCGCGCCCCTGCGGGGGCGACCTCCGCCGGAGGCCGGCCGGTCGCCCAATCGATCGCTATAGCAATCGATTGGGTCCCTCTTCAGGACCTACCCTATCTGAATCCAAATTACAGAAAGAAAGATACACCCCCTTAAATAACAACGTTCCCATGATAATTCTAACTCAACAAATTCACGAGATCACATGAGAAACCGTTTCTACCTTCATAAAGATGCGGTCTTTGATTTTCTGGGATATCAGATTATGAAGTAAAAAATAGAAGCCGCATGGGCAACTTGGACAAATCACCAGAAACGACTACACCAGCCGTGTCTACGTCCTTTGTGACTTCGCCGGGTTGCACGTTATGAGCAAAGTGCCGCGGAAGAAAGCATTGGATGGTACGAGAAACGATGGCGGTAATGGCTCATTTGGCCTTGGCGCCAATTTCAGATTTCTGGACATACAGCAATAACATTGCCCCATAAGCGCCTCTTGGTTCATAAGACTTAAAGACCATATTTGAAATTATTTATGACACAAGAAATAGGAATTGAAAAACACTCCTTATGTCCAGAATTCTAAATTTAAAACTCTCTAACATCAGCCGTAAAACGCAAAAAGGCCGCCTTAGTGTTGCATCGAATACACTTAAGTGTTTCTCGGGATAATATTAGGAAAGAAACTTAAAATTTTACATATTTCATAAATTGCAATACAAGCGGGTTTGTAGTTAATCACGTCAGTGATGTGACCCAATGCGCATAACACCACCACTTACGTGGCTCACTACAAACGACTTTGTCAAGCAATAAAACCGTTGTCGTTTTTTAGGAACCAAAGGGAGAAAAATTATGAAGTCCTCAAAACCCCAAAAAGGCAAACGTAAAAAGACGACCTCAAAACAAGCCGCCATTGCGAAAAACGTAAAGGTAAAGATGGGGAGAACTAAAAATACGGCAACGAAAAAAGGGGCTGTTCCTAAACCAGCCCAGAAAAAATCACCCAAGAAGATACAGCCGAAAGCTACGGGCACAAAAAAAACGCCCTCCCCTAAGAAACCAGCTCAGAAACAACCTCCAAAGAAGGTACAACCGAAATCCACAGTCACTAAAAAAACGCCGATTTCTCAATCACCCAAAAAGATACAAGGCACTAGTAATAAAATCGTAAAAGTAACCGCAACAAAGAAATCGGCACCTAAGAAACCGGTTCAGAAACAACCTCCAAAGAAGGTGCAGCCGAAATCGGCAAGCACTAAAAAAATGCCAACTCCTAAATCGCCCAAAAAAACACAGGATACTGGCAATAAAAACGTAAAACCGCCAGCAGCAAAAACAGGTGCTTCTCCTACACCAAAATCTGCAAAACAAAAATCTCCTATAACAACAAAACACGCTGACATAAATACTAAAAAACCTCCAACTACACCGTCGAAACAGCAATCCAAACCACAATCCATTGCCGCAAAAAAAACAAAAACAGCAGCTGGAAAAAATAAAGGAACTGCAACAAAACAGAGTCGTTCTCCTAAACCAAAGTCGATTGACCAAGATCAGCCTAAAGTTGTACTGACGACAGCAAAAGGCCATAAAAAACGGCCTGTTACTACTCCGAAGTTACGACCTCCAAAACGATCCACCGCTAAAAAAAGCCCAATGACAGGGGCTGCAAAAACGAAAGGGGCTTTCCGAGCTCAAATAGTACAAAATGAAAACCAAACCCAAATTCAGGACATCTCTCCGTTTTTAAGAACAGCAGTGGCTAAAGAAAAAGAGGTTCGTCAGTTTCTCAAGCAAAATCCGGATGTGGATATCAAAACGTTTGCATTTCACAAGAGTAAATTGAGTGAACTCAATTGGCGGGGATTTAAGCAAAAGGAACTATTCCCAGTGCTGTTGGTGTATCAACGGGTAGTGCGTTTATGTTCCGATATCCAGATAGCAACAATGCTAATCAGGGCGGGATTGGATTCTGCACATACAATCACCAAATTGCCTCAGTCCAAATTTATTAGAGATTATGAGCACACACTCCAATTAGTTCCAGATGCACTCAAACGAATCTACAGCCGAGCTCGATCCGTCACCCGTTCCGTGCAGCACTTACGCCTTAAACTCAAGGACCAAGCGTCCAAGTCTTATCAGGCCTTAGCGGTTAAAAACGTTCCTTTTCTGAAGAATAAAAACGGTGAGTTTGATAAAGAAGCAGCCACAGGAACCCTCAAACAAGTTTTAGCATGTCTCAGTGCACCAGAAAAGGTGGGGGTTCCAAGTTATCAGGATCTTTTTGATGATGTTGCAAGCTACACCTGTGATGATGACATGTCTGTGTATGGTCCGGGAGCCTATTTTGTGGATTTGATGAATTTGGTGCAAGAATACATCACATCTCAAAACCCAGGTGCAAAAGCGCTTCAAACACGTCGTCCGGATATGTGGACCTTGCCAATTACCGAAGAAAACACCAATTCCGAAATCCCATATTTGCAGTTGGTCAACGAAATTTTGGAGCAACCGGGAATTTCGTATTTTGTAAATGATGAGAAGACTTTGAGTGCTGCGGTAAAAAGTCCTATTGCCGGCATCACGATCTGGATTACAGGTACAATTAATCTTACTAATACGCTCGAAATAGGTAAATCACTCACTATCATTTCTCAGGAAGGTACAGAACCAGCCATAATCACTGGCTTTGGTTTTATGATTTATCCTCCTGACGGTGAGGTAAACATAACAGGGATCACCTTCAAAAATTGCAAATCATACAATGGTGGCGCCGTGTCATATCTGTATATGTCTAGCGGAACGGTCAATAATTGTATTTTTTCTCAAAACCAAGGTGACATTGGAGGTGCATTTTTTAGTAACGGAAACGCTACTGTTACGATTCAAAACTCTCTTTTTTTCGAGAACAAATGCAATACTTTAGGCGGAGCGATCTACAGTACGAGCGTTAATCCAATGATTATCAAAAACTGTACATTTGTGAATAACTCAGCTACAGCTACACCTGAGAAAAACGGTTCTGACATTTATTTAAATTTTATTCGTGACACCCAGGGCCCAATCATAATCGAGAAATGTATTTTTTGGAATAATGTTGCAATCAGAGGTCCATGGAAAATATATTCCACTAGTATCAGTCAGAATGTGACGATCAGCAATTGCGATCTTCGAGGGGGACAGGAAACAACAAAAAATATTAAAACGGTTAAAGACAATATCAATAAAGACCCGGGATATGATGCGGATTATATTTCGCAGCAATATCCTGGATTGGGTTATACGCCGCAAACTGATACCTCCATATATACCGCAACCCTTTTAAATCAAATATACCCATTTAACATGCCCTTTAATCTATCACTCTCTAAGGTGCATCTTTATCTGGAAGCATTGGGCACTTCACTATTTTCGATCAAAAACACCTATCAAACATCGGGTGCCAACGCAGCACTTACATTAGATCAGGCGCTTTCTTTACTCAAGATCTCACCACAGGAATACACATTCTGGAGCACACCGGTTTCGGACGCAATGGTCTTAGAAGAATATTATGGTATTGGACAAAATGGATTTTTAGATTTTGACTTAAATGGCTCTGTAAATGGTCCCTACACATTTAGAACCTCCGATTTTCGTCGATGGACAGATTTGTCTCAAGATGATCTGATTCAACTCATAAATCAGGATTTGAGTCCGGCAGAAATCTTGGAAGGCGACGTGGCGACAAAGTTTTTCATCAATGACAATGAAACATCACCTCTAAGGTTGAATGATCAGTATCGAGACCCTGCTCAAAATGATGAAACCGTCGAGGTTTTGGAGAACGTCACTCTCGATAGATTCGATCGGTTGAATCGTTTTATCCGGCTGACCCAAAAAATAGGCTGGTCATTTACCGAAGTCGATACTGCCCTGCAAAGTTTTGCCTCTAACAGTGATCCTGTTATTGATGACCAGGCTCTTGTCAATCTGGCACAATTACAACAGCTCAAATCGAACTCTAACACTGCGGTAGATAGTTTAACGGCTCTATGGGCAGGACTAAAATACACGGGATTAGGTTCCAATACCGATGCCCCTAAAGACTTATATGATCAGATTTATAATCCACAAAGTCTCATTAGTGCCGGACAAGAAGTTTGGCCGCCAGACATTTCTCTGACTCTTACAATAGATCCTCAATCCGCACAAAGTTCCTCCACCCTCACTCGTTTGCAAGCGTGTCTGCAGCTCAACCAAGACGATGTTGTTGCTATTGGCACACTCATGCTTCCCGCTTCATCAAATTCTATCACACTTGATCTGGATGGTGGCTTATTATGGTTTTATCGCTATCAACTATTATCACAGCTCACCAATTTGAGCGTGAGCGATCTGATTCAATTCCTGGACATGATCGGCCTGGCCTATGCACGTAGTTTTACTACTCAAACAGCGAACTCTATCATCCAAAAAGCGACATTGATCCAACAATCGGGTTTATCCATTTCGGATTGGCAGATTATGCTTTCATCCTCGCCCCCATTACCGTTTAACGATCTGGACTTAATGGATGCCTGCCAAAGTCTCGTGGTTGACTTTAATGCAAAGATCAAAAACTTTCTTGTGCAACCGACATCATTTGTGAGTGATAAAATCGATGCGGATACCTCTCAATTAATTTTTGATACTCTACAATTTCCGGATAGCGGTAACTACATTGATGACAATGGCTACATTCTCCCTTCCTATTTGAAGGGTGCAACAGATTATACCGGCGAGATCCATCATGTTCCGTATGACTTTGCGACCATTCAAGATGCCATTGATGCAGCCAAAGACAACGAATTGGTTTTGGTTGATGTCAAACCCGACGGCGCGCCATACGCAGGCGAAGGCAATGTAAATTTGAATTTTTATAAGAAAAAAATCACCCTCAAATCAGTGCGAGGACCTGAGGCGACCATCATTGATCTTGAAAACAAACCCAGTTCATTTGGTGTCGAGTTCAATCACAACGAAGGCTTCTCATCAGTCCTCGACGGTTTTACTTTTAAAAATGGCGGCAAGCCTAAGAATACTGAAAAATGGACCCGCGATTGTGTCATCTTTTGCCAAGACTCGTCTCCAACCCTTCGTAATTGTATATTTACTCAAAATCACCTAACCTATTCAAGCATCATTCTTTTACATGGTTCCGCCATAAAAATAATCAACTGTATTTTTTACGATAATGATTTGAATAGTAAAGGGTCGGAAGAAAGGGCAGTGGCACTGCATATTGCTGATTATGAAAAGAAGAACACTAAAAATCCAAAACAAACTAAGACAATTAAGAGTGCACCCAGAATACGTTACTGTCTGTTTTATAACAATGTCAATCAACGTAAAGTTGGCACTGGTGCGATTTATTCAGTCAGTGAGGGCAATACAAATATGCATAATAGCATTATTTGGGCTAATCAACAGGCAGCAACCTATGCTGATGTTGCTCAAAAGACAGATAATTTAGGAACATACGGTAAAATTTACATTGGCCAATCGTTAGTAAGTTCAACAGTTAAGCTTAAGAGTATAGCTCAATTTGGTAAGAGTAAGGATAAGAATAATATTCAATCCGACCCTTTGTTTATTGATCCGGCATCGGGTAATTTTTCCCTTCGGGACACTTCCCCATGCTGGAAAACAGGTCAAATTATTGGACCAATCTCTACCTGGATTCTCGATCCATTTTATGAGGGACAGAAACAAGCGTGTGTCAATAGTCTGGCTCAATTTTTTGCAGCCGATGCCGATCAAGTGGCATCCGTCATCAGCTATTTTTACCGAATTCCGCAAAAAGACACAAGCAGCCCCTATTCAACATTCGTTGATATATTGCCTGAGTTCTCAACTGTAGACCCCCTATCGGAGAAAGAGAAAACAACTGCGAAAACTCTATCGGTGAAGAAGAAAAGTTTAATCGGATTACGGTCAATCTACGAGTATCTTGTGGGAGTTAAAAATTTGAGTTTGTCCACGAAAATGGCATTTAATATCCTCTTTCACCCAGAGCGTTATGGCATCCAGGATCTTTCCGAACTCACGTTTGACAACATTGAAATACTTCTAAAATTGCAACAATGGATGTCAGATCAATCGATCACAGATACCGACGTCATGCTATACCTGGCCAGCGCCGCTGCAGCCACATCTAATTTAGGCAGCACCGCAGCTAATTCAGCGAATGCGTCAAATCTATCTGATCTTTGCGGCTGGAATGAGAATCATATTAATGCCCTGATCAAAGCTTATGGTTATGATATTTCCTCGCTGCCTGGGGTCTTGCTGGTGAGTGACTGTATGGAGATGGCAGACAAGCTCAGTCTTGATCCGGATCTATTGATTGCAATCACCGGTCTAACCGATGTGACAAGTGATATTGCCAATAGCCTATTTGATAATATTGTCTCTCTTCAGCAAACCTCTGATATTCAAGCCGTAAGCAATCAGGTTTTAAACCTTAAACGTGGAGCCCTTGTTCCCTATTCTATTTGGAAGCTCAACTCCGATACTTATCCGATCAATAATGAGCGTGATTTGTACAAGTATTTGTTGATTGATGTGCAAATGGGCGAAGACATGACCACCTCCAGAATTGTGCAGGCTACGCAGAGTCTGCAGCTCTATGTGCATCGTTGTCTCATGGGATTAGAGCCTGAAGTGACCACTGTAACACTCTCGGAAGAATATTGGAGTTGGATGAAGAACTATCGTGTGTGGGAGGCTAACCGGAAGGTATTCTTGTATCCCGAAAACTATCTCGACCCGTCGTTGCGTCAAGACAAAACACCTCTCTTTCAAGATTTGGAAGATAAGATCTTACAGGCAGAAATCACAACTGCCAATGTCACTCAATATTACAATGAATACCTGGATCAGTTCATTGAACTTTCAGGGCTTAAAATCGCAGGCGCCTGTTTTTATCCACCTGAATCTATTCGTAATTTTTTTAAATTTAAAACAGCTGTGGAATGCACGCCTTTTGATCCAAATCAGATTATGGATCTCATACAAACCAATCAACAGACAATTGAAGTATGGCTCTCATTAAGAGCTTTCCCATTTATAAATGAAAAATTTACTATTGTCGCTACTAAAAACTACATGAGCGGCAAAGGTTGGTCATTGCAGCAGTATTATGACGCTAACAAGAAAATAAATGTTGAGTTTAGCATCTTCATTGATGACAAAAAACAGACGTGCAAAGTGGAAGATATCTCACAATACGCAAATAGAATGGTATGGGTTCATTTAGCAGGCACTTATGACGGCAGTACAGCGCAACTTTGGGTCAATGGTGAATCGATAAATTCGGTAACAAGTCCGGGTACCATTAACTATGATAACTCCGGGATCCTTATGGGCGACCATTATCCTTATTATTGGCATATTGCTGAGGTCCGTTTGTGGAATAAAGCCTTGTTGGGTGAAATATTAGAAAACCTTTACCAACCGATTGATAGGACCAACTCATCGTTCACCGATCTCATCGGTTATTGGCGCTTTCAAGGAGCTGATACAATTCAGGATTCTGCTCATCATTTTATGGATGCCCTCCTCAATAATACAACCCAACAAATCGGGTTTTTGACATACCCTATCATGCCTGACAGCGGGATGAGTTTAATGGACACCTACTATATAGCAGGGCACACGCAGCCACCGTCCAATACCTATTATTATTGTCAGTACACGATCACTCACACCTATACACCAAAAGACGACGATTCTTGGCAGGATACAGTGGGAAACGAGTCCTGGACTCCCTGGCAAAAAATCGATCTTCCCATCAACGCCACCTATGTAAGTCCCATTTTTATATTTCAAAAACTATTTCTGTTTTGGGTCGAACTTCAACCATCAAAATCAGCGAGCAGTATTTCCAACGGTAACTCCGAATCGGCCAAAGATACAAATATTGCTACAATCAAATACGCTTATGAAAATCTCAATCAAGGTTGGAGTGCTCCACAGAATTTAACAAATCCAATCAATTTGCCTCAGGGAATTGATACAGAGGACCTTGCCTGGCAGCGAGTGATGGTTCTGCCATTTGTAGCTCCCACGGATAAAATTTTGGTGCTTTATGGCATAAACGAATCAGATCCGGAGAATATCAATGTTTATTCGTCTTTTGTCATGGCGAGAGGTGCGGTGATTAATGCCAATCTGATCGTAAATGAAATAGACAATCTTTTTGTAATGCAAAAGATTTGGGGTAAAACTAATCAAAATGAGGATGGAACTTCCATTTTTACAACCTTCATAGCCAGTGCAAAAACGAACAATCTTCTCGTGGCAAATGATTTTGCTAATGTCAATATCGGGACTCCAGGTGAGAAAACTTATTTTGGTGATGTGCCCCCAAACAGCAATTTATTACCAGTCACCAACCAATTGGGCTCTTATATCTTAGAGACGCCGAACGATTCTTTCTTACTTTTGCCTCAATACAGTGGTGGGCCACCAGAGACTGTAGAAACTTCTATTGCCAATCAATCCGTTCCGTCCTCATTAGATTTTTCAGGGGGAAGCCTATCGGTTCAAAAGATAGATTTTGTGATAGATTTTTTTCAAATTAGGAAACTCTGTTTTGCCTGCTGGATTAAACCAAATAGTATGGGGACTGGAACAGTTTTTCAGATTGGAGGCCGTAAACTAACAAACGACTCATTGACCACCGTATTAAGTGTTTATTTTACAGGAGCTAGCGACACCCTTTCTATAAATATAGATATAGATGGTATTTCACAAACGGCAGTTATCGGAACTGGAGAATACATTACCGACGATTGGAACTATCTTTATATTAATATTACCAATTATACATACGTTGCTTCTTATGTATGGGTGCAATGTTTTTTAAATAGTGATGTTCAGATTCCCACTTTCGAAACGACTTGGAACATTCGGAAAATTACGGCACTGACTGCGGGAATGTATTATTCAAATTCAAATCAGTCCCTCAAAACATACCAGGGTTCCATTAGCCAATTTAAGGTATGGAGTGATAATTGCCTATATCTCTACAGGGATCGATTTGAAACTGACGTAGAAGCTAATCTTTATTTATATTGGCCCATGACCGAAGGGGACGGCAATGTAGTTTATGACCGGAGTGGCAACGGACGTGACGGTACCGTTGCCGGTACATACAATACCGTTACCGGAAAATTCACCAATCCATCAATAAATTGGCAGCCAAATTTGATGTATCCGATCCAGCAACAGACTATAAAGCTCACTCCCTCTTCGTCTCAAACTACAATACCGTCCTCTTTTAGAACCAAACGTCTCACAAGTTCAGCAGGACAGATTTTGAGTGAAAAACTGTTTGCCGGAGGTATTGACGCATTACTCACCATTGCGTCCCAGCAGACACAGGAGTTTTTGTTTGAATCCATGGCTCCAGCGGATTCCAGTGTAATTATCTCACCAACCGATAACAACCAAATCAGTTTTGACCCTTCTAATGCTTACGCATCCTATTTTTGGGAAATCTTTTTTCACATCCCGTATCTGTTAGCGCATAAACTCAATCAAAATAAAAATTATCAGGATGCACAGACCTGGTTCCAGTATATTTTTCATCCCACAGCTGCAATCAATGATATCACAGCGAAGGTATGGCGTTTTCTACCGCTACGGGAGGCTCCCACATATCTCATTGATGATTTAGATTTAAGTAATAGTCCAGCAGTTTTGTCAGTGTATGAAAACGATCCATTCGATCCCTATGCTATTGCCAATCTGCGTGTACCAACAACGTATCAAAAAGCGCTGGTGATGGCAACCATTGACAACTATCTCGATTGGGGAGATTCGTTATTCGCTCAAGACACTCGGGAATCGATTAACGAAGCCACCATGTACTATGTTTTAGCCTATGATTTGTTGGGCGAAAAACCACTGCTCAAACCTTATCAGCGGCCGGCGCCTGAAACCTATGATAATATTCTGAGCACTGGGAGCTATGGCAAGGATGGTATTCCAGACTTTCTCATTTTGTTGGAGACATTAACAGGTCCTAAGAGTGGAGGGACTGATCCATTACCATCCGATAGTGTGACCAGTTACTACTTTTGCTTACCGGAAAACGATTTTTTTGTCAGTTACTGGGATACCGTACAGGATCGTCTTTACAAAATCAGATACTCTATGACACTCTTGGGTGTTACACGTAGTCTGGCGTTGTTTTCTCCGGAACTTGATCCCAGACAAATCATTCAGGCGCTGGCCTCCGGTGGAAGTTTGAACTCGATATTCAATGATTTATTGACCGATGTGCCGCCGTATCGGTTCCCCTATATCCTGGAAAAAGCGAAAGGTATGATCCAAACCGTGATGCAGTTAGGATCCTCATTGCTTTCGGTATTGGAAAAAAAGGATGCAGAGGAACTCTCATTGCTTAGATCGCAACACGAGGTCGCGCTTTTACAAATGATGGAAACGGTAAAGACTCAACAAATCGAGGAGGCTGTGGCAGCACAACAGACGTTACAACTGAGTCAACAAAATACCCAGCACCGTCTTGATCACTATAATGACTTGATTGAAGACGGACTGTTGACTTCTGAGGACAAAGGATTAAAACTGATGGAAACGGCCTTTGGATTACAAACTGCTTCAAGCGCGATCAAAGCGGCTTCGATTATAGCGTATGGTTTGCCCAATGTTTTTGGTTTGGCAAATGGCGGCATGCAATTTGGTCAGGCAGTGGATCAAGGCTCGCAGATCCTGGACCTGGCATCAAGCATTTTAGGACAACGTTCCTCGGTGCTGGCGACAATGAGTCAGTTTGAACGTCGTTCTCAAGATTGGCAATTGCAAGCGGCCATGGCAGGGTATGATGTGGCCCAAATCGAGCAGCAAATCCAGGCTGCCCAAATTCGAGTGGCCGTGGTGGAACAAGAGCTTGCCATTCACCAAAAAAATTGGCAGCATGCCCAATCGATTGAAACCTATCTTACAAATAAATTTACCGACGCCGAGCTTTACAATTGGATGGTGACTCAACTCTCAGGACTTTATTTTCAATCCTATCAACTCGCTTACAAGTATGCCAAAATCGCCGAAAAAGCCTACCAGTTCGAAAAAGCTCGAAGCCAAACCTTCATCACCTATGGGTACTGGAACAGTTTGAAAAAAGGACTTCTTTCCGGTGAAACACTTATGCTTGATGTTCAACGGATGGAACAAAGTTATTTGCAAACCGATGTACGTCGCCTTGAAATAGAAAAAACGATTTCGTTGCTGCAAATAAACCCATATGAACTCTACGAGTTAAAAACAAAGGGTAGCTGTACGTTTGATTTGTCCGAAATTCTTTACGATTATGATTATCCGGGGCACTACTGCCGTCAGATCAAGGCACTGTCTCTTTCCATTCCTGCCGTTGTTGGCCCGTATCAACAAATTCATGCGACACTTACCCAAAAAAATAACAAAGTGATTCTCCAACCCAATCTGCAAGCGACCTTATTCCTTCTTGATCCGGCAAACAATTCACCGGTAGGCGATCCAACGATTATGCGGGAGGATTGGAACCCCAGGCAAGGTATCGCCCTGTCAAAAGGCATTAATGATGCCGGGTTGTTTGAACTTAATTTTAGAGATGAACGCTATTTACCGTTTGAGGGAACCGGGGCGGTTTCATCCTGGCAATTGGATCTTCCCATCGCAGCCAATCGCTTTGATTTAAGCACAATCACCGATGTCATCCTAACCGTTCAGTACACTGCGTTATCAGACGGTGCCCTTGCAGCACAACTTACTGCTGATGATTCTCCACTTTCGAGTTACCAGGGCTCGCGCTTTTTCAACATGGCACAAGACAGTAACAACTGGCAATCATTTATTGCCGACACGACAGGGAAATCGCCATTAGATTTTTCACTCGCACTGAACCAGTTTCCTGCCAATTTATCCAGTGTTGATATTACACTGGATAAAGATGAATCTAATTTGGAGATGTATTTAGTTCTAAAAGAAAACGGGAATTTTCCAGATGGTTCCGTGAAACTAAAGCTTAAGTTTCACGGTGACAAAGCCTGTCACTTCACCTTTAATTCTAAAAAATTGCATGGAAAATCCATGTTTTTCGGGACCTCTTCCGATACGATAAAGATCCAACCAGAAGATTTAATATCCTGTTCTATCACTATTGTCCCGACGTCGAGTTCTTTGGATTCAGGAAACAAAACACCGGTTATGTTGGATCCAGGTAATCTCAGTAACATAGGATTGATAATTAAATATGATGGTGATTTGGATTGGGGGTCTTGATGTGAATGGAAGTATGCAGGTTCGTATAGCTTATCTCGCAGCTGAAGCCGCTATGAAAACCTCCGCTTGAAAGCGGAACTACGAACGCGGTGGCGAAGGTGTTTGTAGTTCCGCATTCATGCGGCAATTTTTAAGAGCTTTACCGTGATAATTATTTAGCAACTGAAGCTGCATTGAAAACTTCCGCTTAAAAGCGGGACTTCAAACGACCGCGCGAAAAATGTGTTCGCAGTCCCGCACTCATGCGGCATTCTTAGGCATGCTATAGCGTGCTGAACTGGGCCAAAAACGCAAATGCCATTAAAAGAAAGGCAATAAATGTACAATTGGCGGCAGATGACCGATGAGATGAGACACGAGGTTGTGTCTTTACGGAAACGCTCCGAGCTTCCCTGGCACGGACCGCCACATTTCCGGGAAAAGTCGTTATTTCACATTTCAGCAGCCTGCTATGAGCACCGGCCAATTATCGGGACGTCGCCGCAGAGGATATTTGAGTTTGGATTGAACCTGTTGGCCGACATTCGTAAGAACGCGGAAATGGTATTGGCTTGGTGTGTGTTACCCAATCATTATCATTTACTGGTAGTGACATCGAGTTTATCCATTATCACCAAGGCTATTGGCCAACTTCACGGACGCACGTCGCGGTCCTGGAATAATGATGAGGGGCAGCGCGGACGCAAGTGTTTTCACCGTTGTAACGATCGCAAGATTCGCTCGGACCGGCATCGGTGGGCAACACTGAATTACATTCATCATAACCCTGTTCACTACGGCTATGTTAGGCAATGGCAAGATTGGCCGTTTTCCAGTGCGCGTCGTTACCTGGAACAAGTAGGGCGCGAGGAAGCTCAGCGTTGTTGGACAGATTATCCGATTCTTGACTACGGCAAAGGTTGGGATGATCCTGACATGTGAGGCGGTATGTAGTCCCGCATACATGTGGCAGTCTTTAGGCATGCTTTAGCGTGCCGAATACTTAGCAACTGAAGCTGCTTGGAAAACTTCCGCTTGAAAGCGGGACTACGAACGAGCCATACAATCTATATATTACTTAAAGTTAAAAATATAAAGCGCTGCAATAAATGAATAATTCTTCTGACAATAAGATAAATGTCATTAAGCCCTCCCTTCCAAAAGGGGGTGGTGATCTCACCGGTCTCGGCGAAACCTTTTCCCCGCACGAATTCAGTGGCGCATCATCGCTTTCGTTTCCTATCCCGGCCACTCCATGTCGTAATTTTGCTCCACAAGTGAGCATAAACTACAGCTCTGGTAACGGCAATGGTCCTTTTGGCCTTGGCTACGAACTATCCCTGCCTGAGATCTCCCGCCAGACCTCCAAGAGCATTCCCAAGTATGATGATACCGATACCTTTCTCTATACGGGAGATGACTATTTGGTACCAGAGCTTGATGTGAACGGTGTTCCGGTCACGACAAGTAAAACCATCAATAAAGTTAAGGGAAATCCGGTCACCTACACCGTTGACACCTTCCGTCCGCGTGTCGCGGGTGCGTTCGATATCATTGAGCGCTACACGAAGCAGGATCACCCCGCGGATGTTTTCTGGATAGTAACCCAACCCGATAACACCACCAGCATTTTTGGGAAGAGCGACGACGCAAAAATCTACGATCCACAAAATAAAACCCATATCTTCAAGTGGCTCCTGGAGGAAACTTTCGATGCCAAGGGTAACCACCAAATTTTCAAATACCAACGCGAAGACGGCCAAAACATTCCCGATAGCAGCCTGACAATCAACCGTGACACCAGCGCTCAAATCTATCTAAGCAAGATCAAGTATGGTAATTATCTCCCAATTACTGGTTCTATTCTCCTCAATGGCCACTCGGGTACACACTGGCACTTCGAAATCGTCTTCGACTACGGTCAATACGATATAGATCCGGGCAATACAACACCATACGACATCTCTGTCGGCAACCAATGGAGTTGCCGGCAAGACCCTTTTTCAGACTATCGTTCTGGTTTTGACATCCGTACCTATCGGCTTTGCCAGAATGTGCTCCTGTTCCACAGATTCCCAAAACAAGAATATAAGACTGACAAACAAGTTCTCACGAAGGTCCTCTCTCTATCCTATGAGCAGTCACCGCTGTTGACGCTTTTAACCCAGGTCCAAAGTAAGGGATATTACTATACAAGCGGGGCGACTCCACCCTACGAGGCTAAGAGTTTACCGCCGTTGACCCTTGGTTATAGCTCATTCCAGCCGAACGGACCGGGTTATGTCCCGCACGACTATGAAAGCGTCTCTACAGCCGACGGTGAAAATCTTGTCGGGCTTTCCCGCGCTCCCAACTGCCAACTGGTTGACCTCTACGGCGGGGGCATCCCGGGAGTCTTGTATAACGATGGTCAAACCGTGCGCTATCAGTCACTCAAGGCGGTTTCTGAACAAGGTGTCGTGTACAACAATGCTAGTGACATTTCCTTCCCGTTAAGCCGCAGTAGTAACGACGCTACACATACCCTCACCGACATCACCGGCAACGGCAGCCTTGATCTGCTCGTTAGCACACCAGGTCAGGCGGGATTTTACGAAACCAATGCGGATGGCACCTGGAATGATTGGCAGGCGCTCGAGGCTTTCCCCACTGATTTTCATAACGCCCTACAGCAGCATGTCGATGTCACCGGTGAAGGGTTGGCGGATCTTCTTCTCATCGAGCAGAACCAGGTTCGCGTGTACCCATCAGCCGGAGCGCTGGGTTACTGCCCGGCATTGACTAAACAGCGTCCGGAAGGACTACCTATTTCCACAGCAAATGAACCTAAGAGTATGCTGACCTTTGCCGTTATGTGTGGCCTGGGGCCAGCGCAATTGGTGCGTATTGCCAATGGCCTTGTCGAATGCTGGCCGAATCTGGGATACGGCAGCTTCGGTGACCGAGTCGCAATGACAAATTCTCCGAACTTCGGTCAGGACTTCGATACCGCGAGGTTGCGATTGACCGATCTGGATGGTTCAGGCACGACAGATTTGGCCTATATCTACTCTGACCACGTCAAGATTTACTTGAATCAAAGTGGTAACTCCTTCGCGGCAACGCCGATCAGCATCCCTTTACCCGCATCTTGGGACAGTCTAGATCAGATCCAATTTTCCGACGTTCCAGGAAATGGCACCCAATGCCTCGTCTTCAGCACGGCGCATCCGAGACCACGACAATGGTACTATGACTTCAATCAAACACAGTCGCTTGACCTGGAAGGCAACACCCAAACCATCTCCCAAAAACCGTATTTGCTCACCGAAACACTAAACAACCTGGGCGCGCTTACGATGATACGTTATGCCAGCTCCACGAAGTTTTACCTTCAAAATCGGCAGGATGGTCTTGATTGGGTAACGCCACTACCATTTCCAGTCAACGTGATTGAGTCGGTGACACATGTGGACCAGATTGCCAACACGCATACCGTTAGTTCTTATCAGTACCATCACGGTTATTATGATGGCTACGAGCGCGAGTTTCGTGGCTTCGGTCGCGTCGATCGGACCGATGCCAAATTCTTTGCGGATTTCATACCTGACCCAAGCGCCGATGCCGCAGCCTACAACGCAGCGCCGATAGTAACCAAGACTTGGTACCACACCGGTGCCTGGCTTAAAGAAGCCGACCTTTTGGTGGCATTCCGAAACGAATACTGGTCGGGAGACCGGAAGTTTCACGAGCTTCCTCCCACTCATTTCAAGTTCATTGCATCGTCCCCAGATGCAGATACGCTACGTGAAGCACACCGAAGCCTCCATGGGCAGATCTTACGTAGTGAGGTCTATGGAAAAGACGGGACACCGTGGCAGGACGCCCCTTATACAGTCTCGGAAACGCAAATGAAGGTGAGTGAACTACAGGAAAAGGGCCCAAACAAATATGACGTCTTCCTTGTCCATGACCGTGAAAGTATCAGCTATGATTATGAACGAAACGCAAATGATCCGCGCATCAGCCATCATTTCGTACTGAAAATCGACCACTACGGGCATGTTCTCCAATCAGCATCTGTTAGCTATGGCCGTCGTTCTCAGAAAAAATATCCGACAGAACTTGGTCTTGATCCACAGACAAAAAAGCAACAGCAACAAATACATATTATGTATGAAGAGAAAGCCTATATTAATTCGACTGATCCGGGATTTTATATTTCCAATCCAATCTTTTATCTATTGGGGATGCCGCTGGAAAACAAAAGCTATGAGATTACAGGATTGCCTCTGGCAAATGGATATTTTACCTTTTCTGAAATATATGAAAAAATTCAGAGCGCAACGAAAAAGCTGCTCCATTGGGAACGCGATTATTATTTGGATGCTGCCTCTCAAAAAGAGCTGCCCCTTGAAGAGATTACCGCCCAGGCATTGCATCATCGCACCGAATTTGTCGAGTTTAACATAACCCAGCTAAATACGGACTTGAAAGACACTGTCATTAGCGATCTCTCAACCTTAATGGCAAGTGGTGGCTATATCATTCCCGATGCCAGCGATCCTGATTATACTACTGCCCAAAACTATTACTGGAATCCGGGCAGTTCGCAATCTTATGACAGCGCTAATTTTTATCTGCCTAATGCATTTTTTGACCCCTTTCAATATCAATTTATTTATCATGGGACATCCACTTCAGACTTGACGAATGTCCCGAAGACTGTTTATAACTATGACACGTATAATCTGCTGGTGCAGCAGGTGAGCGATCCTCTTGAAAATACCACCAATATTACCAAGATTGACTATCAACATGTAGTGCCGACACAAATACAAGATATCAATGGCAATACTTCCGAGGTGCTGTTCGATCCACTCGGAATGGTAATTGCCACCTCGTTTTATGGCACCGATTATAACGGCAGTAGTGGGTTTTCTTCCTTGTGTTCCGCCACTAATCCTTACAATATTATCGACAGTCCAACGCTCACAGATGTCATGGACAACCCGATAAAGTACCTACAAAATGCGGCGAGTTATTTTTACTACGATCTGGAATCCTGGACGATTGGAACACCAGCTCACTTCGCTACCCTGACAGCGGAAGAGTATCCTCAAAATGATACGCAAAACGGTCCGATTCAAAAGACGATTACATACAGTGACGGCTTTGGGCGCCATCTACAGAGTAAAGCTTTTCTGGACAGCGCCGAAACCGTTCACTACCGAGATCCTAAGAATGCAACGGTGGTACCCGCTACTGTTAACTCCTGCTGGCTGACTTCGGGAGCTGTGCGCTATGACGACAAAGGGCAACCGATACAACAGTATGAACCCTATTTTGCACCGGATTACACCTACGTGGATGAACAGGAGCTGAACCAAGTCGGGTACTCCAGCACTATTTTCTATGACAGTCTTGGACGAGAAGCGCTTACCGTCAGTCCCGAAGGTTTTCTTGCGAAAACGCTCTTCGGCGTCTGGAGCACGGAGAATACCGGGATATTTTCGGGTTATCTGAATACGATGCTCTACGGTAGTTTGCCCAAGGAGTTTGTTCCATCACCCTGGTCATCGCTCCACTTCGATGAGAATGATACAGTCGAAGATTCCGCATGTTATAAAACATATAAACAAACAGGCACGTCACCTTCCAGTGATGTCGATGGCGCCAGTCTTGATAAAGCAGTTTTTTGCTTCAATACGCCTATGATCACTTATGACGACAGCCTGGGGCGTACCGTGCAAAATGGGCAATTTAATGTCAGCAGCAACGAGCAGAACACCACGTACCTGAAACTCGACATTCTCGGGAATCAACTAAAAAGCACGGATCAACGCCTTCATTCAGCGAATCAAGCACCTAATTTTCGAATGAAATACAGTTTATCTAATGATCCCATCACCTCCATTTCCGCTGATGCCGGGACAACGTGGGCGCTGAAAAATGTCGTTGGCAATCCCTTTTGGAGCTATGATTCGCGAGGCACCACCACGACTCGTACTTTCGATGTGCTGCAGCGCCCGGCTTCGGTGTATGTCGACAATAAAAGCGGTGCCGTTGATCCTCTGAACCTCAATCAAACCGTCGAATACGTGGTTTATGGTGACTCGCAAGATAGTACTGGCGTCCCCTTTTTTCAGACTCCCGAATCCCTCAATCTGCGCGGTAAGGCCGTCATTACCTTCGATCAATCCGGCCTCGACCTGAGTCCTTTTTATACGATTCATGGTCACCCACAGGCTGCGGGAAAGGTGCTTAATAGTGACTACAAGAATGAAGTCAAATGGGATAGCATCACCGACCAGACGATTGCCGCAATCGTAACGGCCATCGGAAGCACTGTCGCCACGCCAGCCGATCTCTATTCTTTAGATGCATCAACCTTGAAGATTAGCGAATTGGAAGACGCGCTCTATGCCCTGGCTTCCGTCTACGACGCCCTGGGTCGTCTTACACAATCAACTGACCCGGATGACAACACCACTTCCTCGCAGTATTACCGTACCGGATGGCTTAAATCCACTACTGTTACAGCGGGCACAACAGCCCAGAACGCAGCAACGGCAGCCGGGACGACAGTAACAACCCCGGGTATCAGCAAAATCCGCTACAATGCCAAAGGGCAGCATACCACTGTTGTCTCCGGAAACGGGATAACGACGAAATATACCTATGACACCAAAAATTTTCGCCTCCTCAATATCAAGAGCACTCGAAGCAGCAAACCAAAGACCATTCAGGATCTCAGCTACCACCATGATCCGGTGGGTAACGTGACCAGCCTCACAGACAATTCTATCCCAACCGTGTTTTTCAAAAATGAAAAGGTAGAACCGAAGAGCGACTACAACTACGATACGCTCTATCGCCTAGTAACGGCCACCGGCCGCGAGCATCGGGGGATGTGGCAGAATCTCCAGAATAACCAAAACAATATTGGGGCTTTGGCGGGTATGCCCACCGGTGCACAACCAACCAGTAATGGCAAGGCGCTACAGAACTATAAACAGACATACGCCTACGATGATAGCGGTAATCTGACTGAGATGAGACATTGTACTCAATCAAACAAATTCACACGCAAAATAACTATTGACACCGACTCCAATCGCATTGCAGGCAGCACCGTTGGCCAGACTCAACCGGCGATTTACTATTCTTTTGATCTCCATGGCAATCAGCTGACTTTGGGTGGTCTGACGAGCATGCAGTGGAATTATCGAGACAACATGCAGTCAGCCACCGTAAGCACTTCAGATGTTGAATACTATGTCTATGACGCCGGCGGTCGCCGTGTGCGCAAGGTGAGGGAGACTCAGGTTGGCAGCGGGGCAAACGTTACAGAGTCAATCTATCTGGGATCCTATGAAATTCGGCGAAATGGACAGAAGCAGGGCAGTGACCCGACAACATACACCGAGCAATGGCACTGGACTAATGTTGCCGATTGTCGCTGGGGATACCTTACAGACGGTACGGCCAAGAATGGAGCCCTGGGGTATCAGCTGCGCTATCAGCTCACCAATCATCTGGAGTCATGCACGATGGAGCTGGATGAAACCGCAAACGTGATCACCTACGAGGAGTACTATCCCTATGGCGGTACCGCAATTATAGCTGCGACAAGTCAGACAGAGGTCAAGCAAAAGTATTATCGCTATTCAGGCAAGGAAGAAGACGACGCCACCGGTCTCTACTATTACGGTATGCGTTACTACTGTCCCTGGCTCAGCCGCTGGACCTGTACTGATCCCGCCGGCACCATTGATGGGTTGAATCTCTATGCATTTGTGGGCGGAAATCCAGTGACACATGTGGATGTGGGGGGGATGGTGCTGTCAGAAGCAGAACAGACACGGCGACTACATATCTATCATAAGTTGAAAACAGAAAAGGATAAGAAGGAATTTGGTGAAGAATATTTGAATAGCATTAATAAAGCGTATAAATACGCAATAACATTCGATAAATTAGACGCACGTGTCTACGAGTCTATACACACAATGGCTATGGAACATGATCCAGTTGAAAAAAAATATAACTATGACAATGACTTTGGTGAAAATGAGAAATTCTTAACCGAAGCCACAATAACTATGGATACTCAAATTCCGAGGGACATCGGGGTCGATGCTGATAGGTTTAATAATATAAGAGATGAAATGAATTATTCTTTTAAAAAAGCTGGAATTAGTGAGGAATTTAAAATCCTGAAATATGAGGGAGGTAATTTTATTAAGGTTAGCCGAGGCGAACTAAACAGGGCAGATGTAATTAATAATCTTTTCCGGTCATACTACGATGACATGACCAAAGATTTCCCTATAGCAATGAAAGATTCGCAAAAGGTAGAGCGTATTGCTCTACTGCATAAACAACTGGGATACTTAGAAGCTTTTAGGGATGGCAATACCAGAACAAATTTAATTGTTTTGCGCAAGTTAATGGCGGATGAGGATTTATCCCCCAGTATTGTGAAAGAACCGAAACACAGCAAATTCAAGACATTGAAACACTGGGCGAAAAACATCAAGAAAGGACAAAAACGGTGGAAGAGGAAGAAGTATAAAAAGGCTAAGGGTTGGCGCGGAAATAGATTCACATTTTGACTGCCATCGTGTTGGTGCCTTTTAATGGCACCAAATTCACTGTTGAGGCCAATTAGGGTCGCCCATTAAGGGACATTGCAAGTCCAGACAAGGCCCAATTGGAGGATTAGGGTCTCTAATTATAAGTCATCGCAAATGGGATTTTCGGGACCGCTGAACTAAGAAATATTTATGGGACAATGTTACTGCTGTATGTTCAGAAATCTATAATTAGGATCAGGTCAGTTATTTGATCTTATAGGATTAGTTTTTCCTTAGACCTTATTGTCAATATAGTGAAAAAGTCATTTAGGAGGAGAGGATTCCAGTATTTTATTTAATGACTTTATCCCGTCACTAAATGGGTAAATGTTAATATCATTATGGTAACTTCTTCGGGAACCGCCATAAAATATATGTAATTTTGGCATTGGATAGTCTTTGCTAAACGCCTTCAATCCACGAAAATCTTTGCTGGATAACTTTCTCTTTCTTTTTATTTCAAACGCATGTAATCCCTGGTCACCATAGGTAATAAAATCAACTTCTGTTTTGTCCCTGGTTCGCCAAGAATAAACGGTGTAACCAAGTTCAAAATAATCATTTATAGCGTTTAATTCCTGAAGAAATAATGTTTCTAAAGCGGGACCATATGCTTCTTCAGGAGAATCGAACAACCCTTTCGGTCGAATTATATTGAATACCCCTGTATCAAAAAAGAAAAATTTAGGGTGAGTGGTCATGTCACGTTTTGCTCGTTTGGTAAAGACCGGCAGCCGACTGCCAAGTAGAAGATCTTCTATAATGTCAAAGTAATTACTAATTGTTTTTCGATTGGTTGCAACCTCCCTGGCAATCTCTGTATAGTTTAATACCTCTCCCTGCGAAAAACTCGCTGTTTCCAAAAATCGAGAAAAGACAGATAAATTTCTGGTTAAACCTTCCTGCAAGACTTCCTCTTTTAGATATGTCTTGACATAACTTGAGAGTATAGGAATTTGTATTCTAAGTGGTTATAATTGCGATAAAAGTACATATTTAGTGCCTGAACGAAAAGTGTTAACGTGTTTGATATAAAACTGTTATGTTAAGAAATCAAATTGAAGATTAGTGAATTTCCTGCTGTTTGTATGGTCTTCGTGTTTGTTATTGCCTTTTAATAACATTATAACACTTTTAATTTCAATAAGTTACAGTCTTTTTAGCGCGGTGCTGCAAAATGCGACACGTCATAATCTTTGTTTTTTCTGTTGACTGAAAAATTACCAATATTTATCAGTGTACATTGCCTAAATCTACTAGTATTTATTTGTTGTTTTTCGAAATCACGACTTTTCGGTCAGGCACTATTTAATGAAATCATTATCCTGGAGGAGCGTGCGTTTGTAGTTCCGTTCCACGCAGTCGCGGGACGGAGGTGTCCGATGATCTTTAGCGAGTCGATAGGTGCCAAACACTCGCTGAAGCGTCGTTAAAACTTCCGTCCCGCGACTGCGTGGAACGGGACTACAAACCTAACCCCGTCCGTGTTTTGCGTTGATTTGATTATATAAGCACTTGTATTCTAAGTCGTCACTATTTGCAAACAAAAGCCCCGGCGCAGCCGGTTAAATTTACTACACTAACAGCAATTCCCTGTGAAGCGGAAATGGCTTGTTAAAAGATAGTTACATGATTTTCGTATTCTCTGACAATTGCCAAATCGATAGCCGATACGTTAATGCCGAGCGTAATTTTAAATTCGACTTTGGAATAAAAACCCCTTGTCGACAAATGAAAAAAATCTAATGATTAGTATTTTATCGATCGTGCACCGACAAAGAGGGCTGAAACAAAATAGTAGAGGGATGCCAGTGCATGATCGATAAAATACTGTTGAACTAAGCCGAATGTCGGTATTGGCAGTAATCTTGATAATCGGC
>JAJFLO010000133.1 GCA_021772675.1 Verrucomicrobiota bacterium
CAGGCACTTCAATTGTTGGAAAAGTTGATAAACATGACGCTCAGTACTTTGCAAAAGATTTACAGGGATTAGTTGAGCCGAAGGATCTCATGACGCTGAACCCCTATGAAATGATTGGTCGCATTGGAAGCGATATAGTCAAATTTTCATCATTGCCTGCTCCGATTCCTGAAAAAGACGGTAACCCTAAAGAAATCGTAGAACAATCAAGACGCAGATATTGCGGGCACCTCTCTGAAGTTCGTAAGATGATATCTATGAGACAAAATAGGTGGACCAATTCGTTTGTATCAGTTGCAGACGGTTCTAATGAGTGGGGATTCACAGAAAAAGATTTGGAATACGATGAATTCTAGTTTGAAAGAAATTGGCGCGCTTCTTGACCATGGACGTATGGGAAAGGTAATTGATGAACCAATCAAAGAGTGCATTAATGCATTCAAATTTGACACACCCACAAGTACCCAGGAATTTAACAGATTGCTAGTAGACTTCGTTCAATCAATCTATCACCAATTTAAGATGGACATTCCAGATCATGATGCATTTAATGTTGCCGTAACAGCGCTCAATCGCGACAATGGTTATTATGACGCGTTGCTTAATGTCATTGACAATGAACAAAATATTAAACAGGCTTTGGGTTGTCTGGCCGAGTACCTTAAAGAACAGTTTACAGAAGATTACATTCGCTGGGTTTTTAATACCAAAATTGCACCCTTAGAATGGAAGGTGAAATGTGGAATAGCTAAGATGGTTTTAGCTGAAGATCCTACATATCTTGGGGATCCCACGTTGTTTGCAGGACATTTGGATATCTTGATTCGTGGGCAAATTGAAATAGATAGGTGCCTTTATGAATTCACTGGAAGGAAATGAAAAATCATTCAATATTGACTCCTTCAAAAAGAGAAATTGGCCTTAATTTCTAAAAAAGGTCAATCGAATTGGGTGCTCAAAGAATGAAATTGATGGGAGAAAATTTATTATGAAACCAACATTGATTGTGGCATGGCTCGACCTCAAAAATTAGATAGTAAACCAGTAGGAGTGTAATTTTACATATGTAAAATTACAAAGGGTTGCCAAATTTTTGAGGTTATTGACGATAAGCCCGTTGCACAAAGATTACTTTTTGTAATTTTCGAATTTGATAAATCCAATGTGAAATATCGATCTACCTTTTGAGAAGTGTATGATAATTTTCGGCGCGGTATGTGTACCATCTTGAGGATTTTTGAGTGAATCGGTATTTCATTCCTTTAAGATAAGAAGATCTGTGAAATTAATTTTTCTCAGCATGTTCGGGGAGGGGGGAATTCGCCTCGATTTCTCCTAAGAATTGGCCAGGAAATTTTCCTGTATTTCCCGTAAAGCCTACTTTTGGCGTGTATTTCTAAATTGTTCAAAATAACTTAATCCTTACTTGAATCTGAACAAATTCACTAGTAGTTTAAGACCTTATTCAAGCTCAGGGGCTTTTAAGTATGCATGAATAAGCTGTAAGAGGGGTAAAACCATCCATCCATATTTAGAATCAGTTATTTCAGATCAAGGTTTAATCAAATTAATTGATGAAAGGAAGACTTAATGCCTAGTAGATTAGAAACACAACGCATGCATTTAATTTACTTTGATGTCGCTAATTTTTCAACGGAGTTAACTCCTGAACAACAGCGGATAGTGACGAGTTTATCTTCAATAGTTGATGGTGAATTAAAGCGTCAAGAGTTATTAGATGAGAAATTAACCATTACGATACCAACTGGCGATGGTGTTCTAATCGCGCTAATTAAACAAAATATTAAAATTGTTAAAGAGATTGCAATATCACTACATAATCAAATGGCTGGGTATGATATAGTTACTCGTATGGGAATTGATACTGGACAATGTCTCCTATATGAAGATATAAATGGCAGAAGTAATATTTTAGGTGGAACTATAACTACTGCCGAAAAAATCATGGATGGAGCTGAAGACAATCAGTTAGATATTTCAGAAGAGGTGTTTCAAGAACTAAAGAAAGATGATGATTGTGAGAACTTCACTGAGAAAACCAAAGAAATTAATGGGGTAAGTGTTTCTCGTTATACACTAAATGTCACTCAAGATCCTACCACTTTTAGCACAAATCCAACATTTATCATTGATGATATTAAGGAGCGGGATATATCAACTATTTTCTTCAAATTGGGAAAATTCTTTGACGATTTATCAGTTGAAAGTAAACTTAAGAAAATTAATCGTTTGGGTAAAATCATATTCAACATAATTCAGAATAATGGATTTGATAAAGATAGCCTCTTTTTACCAATAAATGGAAGTATAGGCTTGGGGTTGATAGACAAAGATCCGTTAGAATTCATCGACATAGCTTCAGAAATACTGGAAGAGTGCAAAAATGCGCGCCTGCACATCAAAGCAGGCGCACATATTGGTACGAATTTTATTTATCCGTATAGAGGTTACAAAAATATATTTGGCCACGACATAAATTGGACAGCTAGAGTTGTTAGTAAAGCAAAAGACGACAATAATTTATATATGTCTCGGAAGCTTGGATGTGCATTAAAAGAGAGAGAAGAAATAAAAAGTTATATTCTGTCTATTGGCTTACAACTTGTCAAACATGATCAAGAAGAAGAAATGTTCTTTTTAGATATAAATTATAGAAAAAAATTGGCCCAAAAAGAACATTCTCTTGAAGAAAATTCAAATTCTGATACTGATGATAAGTCCGATGCTAACAATAATATCCATACTGATACCACAACTGTTGCTGGAACACATCAAGACTACAATGATAATTCAAATTCAGGAACTAAAAAAATTTCAGCCAATGACGATTTCTCCCCAACTATAAGTCAAGTAGACTATGAAAATTTAAGAAAAAAATTATTCAATAAGGAGGGAGAAAGCGCCGATGGAGGTATAATTCCATTAATAGGTAACGGGTTTTCAGCAAGGTCTGGTATAGCCGATTCTCGTGATTTTTCGGATTACCTAAACTACGTATTTTTTAGGTGCTTAATAGACGAAAATAGCCACAACATCAAAAAACTAGATTGGCCCATTTTTCCTCCAAAATCAGATATAGAGATTGCTAATGAATCAATTAAATACTGTCAATATTTAATTCATGGTGGTGGAAATGAAAAATTTCAGGAAAAAATTCAAATAAATAAGGATCAGCTAAAAAAATCGTCTAAAATTGAAATTGTCAAAATAGGATTGGGGTATCTCGGAAATTGGAAGACTGCTTTGGGCTTTTTGTCACGTTTAAACTATATCGAAAAAAATGGTCATACAAGGTTTGATATTCAGAACTTGCCTAATTCACATCGAGTAAAGAGTTTTATACGTCAGATATTTCGGGATTGTCAACCAAATTTAGGTCATAAGGTATTAGCGAATCTGAGTAGGCTACTGCCAATTAAGACTATTTTCAGTGTAAACACCGATTCCCTTTTAGAAGCTGCATTTGAACAAATACAAGAAAATTTAAATGTAGTGGATGTAGGTTTCTATAGCGGATTTCCAGATAGTTCAATATTACAACTAAACCGTAATTTGGTAAAGATATACGGAGGTCTGCAGGAAATATCAACAAACTTGCTGGAATATACTACTCCTAGTTTGTCAGATATGTTGAATTTTACCAGCTTTTTTACAAAAAATGATACGTCATATCCAACATTATCGAATACAGAAAGTCGTAAATCAGGTGCGTGTTTATTAATTATTGGGGTTTCTGCAAATGATGAATACGTAAATAGGCTAATAGAATTTGCTTTGACTTCAATATCGAATTTCAGCGTATATTGGATATATGATTGCGATGAAACATTTGATGCTATTGAAAAACGGTTTTCAAATTGTACCTCAAAAAACCAGATTATCACTCATAAAGCTGGCAGACCGGATATATTTTTGTATGAAATGTACCAGGATAAAAGTCTGTCACTACCTCCTGGAAATCTTAATTTTCGTTATAGCCTAAATGTACCTCCCACCCTGCCAATTCAGGACAAAGAGGATCGTGAATTTAAAGATGCCTGTGAAAATATTGTCAATGAGCTTCAAAGTAACGAGGATTATAATAAAAAACCAAAGCCGCTAAATATACAAACAAAGACTCATGATATCAGGATATCGTTATGGGATGACTCTTATAAAAAAGTTATCAATAATGTAACATTAAATCATGGAAACATAACTACAATTCAGGGAACTAGTGGTGTTTCGAGATTAGCAGCAATGTGCTATGAAAAATTGGTTGAAGATACAAATATTCACTGTATTTGGCTGGAACTCGATGATATAGGGTCAGTAAACATGTTAAAGTCCGAAACTATAAGAGCTATGGCCAATAAGTTAGGTCGGCCTTATCATGAATTATGTACATTAGATTTAGAATTAGGCAATGATGAAAGCCAGCATATTTACCTACAAGAAGGTTTTTTTAATAAATTTGGCATAATCCAAAATGATTGGATTTTTTTCATGTATGGCCGATGCTGTCCTGGCACCAACTACGGTTGGGTTCAAAAAATTTGGAATACAGAGGGAAAATACAAACCATATAATGAACTGTGGACATTTTTTTGTATACTTGCCAATAGCGGATTTAAGATTGTTTATATGCCATTTACCGAAGACCGTAAGCAGCGATTGCAAGAAGCTGTAGAAAGCAGAATAGACTTTGGTGAATCAGACGCTGTAGTTGAACGACCAATAAAACCAGAAATAGAAGATGATAATTTTATAAGAAATATAAGCGTAATCCATAGTGACGTAAAGGAAAGAGTTGAGAAATGGTTATTCGAAGAGAATAAAAATGTCAAAAGCTATTTTAATAATATATCAAATCAAAAAGTAACTTGGTATAAAATACGTTTTTTATATACACTAACAAATTTCCGGCACTTTTGCAATTCGGCAGCTCTAACTTCTGAAGCTGCATTCCCATGCCCATGTCCATTTAATATTTTTGATTATGATAATGACAATAATCGAAATGACTGTGTTAGGATATGGGTCAGAGAATTAGAAAAGAATAAAATTATCAGACGTAAAGCGGGTAGCTTTATATGGTTCCATAGAGATAATAGAGAAGTTATTCGTATATACCTTGAAAACCCTGGTAACAAAGATAACAAATTAAATGCAGTCTATGATTGTGAAAGGGGAATTAAAGGTATTAAAGCGAGAACCCATCTTTGGATTGCAGATTGGTATTTAAAAGCTTTTAGGTCCTCAAATGATCCTTTTACATTAATCGAATCACTTCATCATCGATATAAAACTTTAATGAATATTGAAGATGCAGAGTTATCAGCCCATAATCGAATACGTATAGTATCAGAGTCAGTAATTTACAGCTTATTCATTGATTATAAGAATGAAGAATTTAGCAAAGAAGATTGGGAAAGAATAGACAAAAATGCTACTACAAGCAAGATATTTAAAAATGTGCTAGAAAATAAGACCGCTCTTATTGAATTAACTAATGTAAGATTAAAAGAAAGAGAGTTAACTCAAGAAGATTTTACTAAGTATTTTGATGACATGCATAATTTTCAACTGAAAAAATTAATACCGAAGCGACCAATTGAAGAATTGAGGCCGGTTTTGTCGAAAATTGAAAATGAAGCAGAGATCAATGTTCCTGAAAATCAATTACTAAAAGAGTACTCTGATGCACACTTCAACATTTGTGAAAAGAGGTTCAAATACCGTTTATACGAAATTACATTCATACAGATTTTAAATACCATAAGGATGGCTCAAGACTCATTAGTATATTGGATTGATATTGCCTATGCTCGTTCATTTTTTAGCAATACTCCGTTTCAAAATGAAAGTTTTGACAAGACATCATGGTTTGAAACGTTAAAAAAAATAGACGAAAATAATAAATTGGGTCCAATTTTTGGCAGAATAAAAACAGAGCTCGAGTCAATTAATTTGATGATTGAACAAGAAATCGGAGAAAGTAGAATTACAAGATTTCATTTGAATAATAACTATGAAGATAGAAAAAAATTTGTGGAAGACTTTGAAAATCGTTCCCAAAAAAGTGAGGAATATTTGCATTTAAAAGGAAAAGATATTAAAAATTTAAAACCAATCGAACGGGCTGTAATTCATGCGCATGACGATGCAGAATTAAAAATTTTCAAACTCCGATTGCAAGAGAGAGATTATGAATATTCGTGGGCTTACTTAGACAATTACGGTAAGATATTTAATATTCCGAGCCTATTTAGAAGCATTAGTGAAGAATCAGTCCCTGAATGTCTTCCTCCTTATATCGATCAATTAATCCTTGAACAAGAAGATACTAAAATATCCAATTTCGTCTTAATTCCAATTTTATTTTCAGTTGCGCAGTTACATGTAAGCATTTGTAAACTTGGAAATGATCGCGCACGATATAATCAAACTGACCGAATAAATCAATTAATTAAGACTCGTTGGTCAATTGCCAGTGCAATACTTAACCACTTATTGCGATTCCCGATACTAGTCGATAATGAAAATAAGGATCAGGTGGTCATAAATAATGTGCATATATCCTGTCTTTATGGTGTATGTCTAGGGCACTTAAATAGATTTGGAGAAGCACATCGACGTATAGACGAAGGAGCTTCATTTCTCGCTCGATCAAACCTTTCGAGTAATTCTTTGCAAAAAGGAATTATCAATCTACGTCGTGCCGAATTGTTAATTCAACAGTCAAGTAGTATTAGTGACGAACGCAACGCGTCTGAAGCTCAAATCGTTCACTTAAGAAATGCGTGGGATTACTTAGATCTATCCGACAAACACCTTTCAAATTTTACAAGATCTGTGTGGTGGAGAGAATTAATATATGTCTTACAGCTTCGTGTTGCCGAGGCATTTAAGCGAATAGTTGATCAAAAAGAAATAAAAGAACATCCTCGACACGTACTCATACCAATAGCTAAGCGTTGCGAAATCATTGAACGCGGTTTATTAATTGGTACAACAGATGTTTTGAGAAAAGCACGCCTAATGGATTTTTTCGTTTCGTCCTTGAATGAAGAGGAAAAAAAATATAGTCAAGAGAGAATTAAGGATTATTGTAAGATAATGGATAAAATGAAAATGAGAGCAAACAGCAGCTTGGTAAAGGGAGCTAATCTTGATTTAGATGAATACGTTAATAAAGTTCAGGAAAAGTTGAAGAGTATCCTACATATTGGGTAGTATGAAGTTAACTACGAATTACATTACAATAATCTCTATGGTCACTCTATTCGGTTGGATTTTTGTTATCGCCTTTCCCTCAAGATGTTACGACCGATTAGCATTGAGTCATCAGAGTATATGTTAGGATAAATCACCATTCACAGTGCCCGTTTTTACCTCTTTCCCCTCATCTA
>JAJFLO010000134.1 GCA_021772675.1 Verrucomicrobiota bacterium
ATTGACGACATCATCTCCAAGACTGTCAATAGCTTGATCAAGGCGTTTTTGGCCCTTGGTGGAACTTTGAAAATCAGTGATACTTGGACATTGCATAATAAGCACGTTAATACATCTATATATTTTATTAAAAATATCTAAGCCAAGTTGTAATTAATAATTATTATAAGATGTATTATTATGCAATGCATTTCGTGAATTTTTAAATAATAGGCATAACTATTTTATAATTAATGAATTATGTCTGTTTTTGTTGGATTTTACTTAAGAAAACTGTACGCACCCGGCAATGCCTCAGTCGGATCATTGTTTTGCGTTATCTCCGTGTACTCCGAATTGTCCTCGGAGATGACCGAAACAATTGTATCTTGGGTGTCAATAAATAAGTAGTCAAGGTCTTCGATAAAGACGCCGCCGCTCCCGCGGATCCACTCTCTATGGACGAAAACGTCAAATCCAGCTATCGTTGTAGTTCCTGTAATCACTTCGACTGCCGTCAAGTTCAGATCTGAAATCCTGCTGTCAGTTAAATCGTATTCCCATCGGTTGCCGACGGTTAAAAAGCTCTCATTAAGTATTCGGACTGGTTCGGCAATAGTGTTTAGGGCATTGATTAATACGAAAATATATAAATAAATCGCGTTAAATTGGATGCTGGTCTGCGGTGTACTGCGTGCTTTTTTTGCATTGAAATCCCTTAGCCGAGGTTGCTTGATTTTATTGATTTCTTAAACCCGAATATTCTCAATTTAGCGGAGCGGCGGTACAACGTCCGCCAGCGTTCCCCACTTTTTTACAGTCACTAATTCTGGGATAAGAAGCTTAACAAAATAAACTCCCATAGAGAATAATACTAACAACTTCGGAAATTCTCACCAGAAAGGTTCAATGAGAAATTGAAATTGTCTCCCGCTTGAATGTGCATGTTGTAAATGCCGTTTGGGTAGAATGCATCAAGGGACTTGACGGTTATCAAAAGGCAAGTCTAATTGCCATTCAGATTCGACGCCAACTTTAGTATTGATAAATGGAAGCTCTTGTTCAGATCTGCCAGGAGGTGTCACTGCTGTCCTGATAACACAGTCTGCGGATGCTCCGGGACCTTCCGCTTTAAGTTTGGCGAAAAAGATTCATGTTGAAGACACTGAGATAAACATTATTTCCGTAAATGGAGAAGATTACATTTCCTTAACAGATAGGATGGTGATTTTTTTATATCCGATTGGCTGAGAAATCGAAATACAGTTGAGTTTTTGGGTATATGGGAGCGAATATATAATGCTGATTTTAATTATGGCGAATATGCCATAATTAGAAGTCAGGCGGGGTTAAACAAGTAAAAGGAGGTGTTTGCCATGAGAATTGAAATCGAGAAGGCATCCAGAAGCAATCAGTCGCCATTCGAATAGATTAAGTACACAAATGAAGTAGGTTTGGAATTTTGGGAGAGCTAGTATTTAGTGAAGGTTTTAGGATACGAACGATTACAGAATTTTGAAAGAGTTATTGAGAAGGAAAAGTTGTTTAGTTTTCACATTGGACATCGCATCAAGGTTCATTTCGTTGACTTCACTGAAATGATTGAGATTGGGAATGGTGGACAATGTCCATTCTGGGTGATGTATGATTTTGTGTAGGTGAATCAGGAAAGCTTCAAGAAATATCAATCGAAATCATTTACTGATTTATTAGCCAGTTTTCAAGATTATAAAAAATAATGGCCGACTCATATTGACCACACTCCATATATGGCGTACATTTATGGATTATGATCCATCGACTATTAAAACCTTCAACTAAACGAAGTTTCTTCCTATTTGGTGCCAGGGGAACAGGAAAATCAACGATTTTACATCATTGGTTTAGTGATATATCTACACTATGGATTGATTTGTTATCCCCTGAATTAGAGGATCGGTATAGTCGCAATCCTGAATTACTTAAACAGCAAATTACGGGATTTGATGGTAAACTGGAATGTGTTATAATTGATGAAGTGCAAAAAGTACCAAAGCTTTTGAACGTTGTTCATCAAGTTATTGAGCAAGGTGGCCCACGTTTTGCCCTTACGGGTTCCAGCGCAAGAAAACTGAAACGAGGATCAACCAATTTACTGGCAGGGCGTGCTTTTGTTTATAACATATTTCCGTTTACCAGCATCGAATTAGGAGATTATTTTTCTTTAAATTCTGCATTGGCTTATGGAACTCTGCCTGGTCATTTTGCAATTGACAATGATGAGGATAGAAAAGCGTTTCTTCGTGCCTATGCATTGACATATATTAAAGAAGAGATTTGGAGTGAACAGTTAATTCGAAAATTAGATCCGTTTCGAGCATTTCTTGAAATATGTGCGCAATGTAATGGCGAAATAATTAATTTTTCTAATATCGCGCGACAGGTTGGGGTTGATACAAAGACGGTTCAATCGTATTATCAGATTTTGGAGGATACACTTCTTGGATTTATGATAGAGCCATATCATAAATCTGTGAGGAAACGGCAACTGCAATCCCCGCGTTTTTATTTATTTGATACAGGTGTGAAACGTGCGCTTGATCGTACCCTGAACATTAACCTGCAACCCAATACATATGCATTTGGACGGGCGTTTGAACATTTTGTCGTAGTGGAGGCAATACGGCGCAGCCATTATCTCCAGAATGATTATCGTTTTTATTATCTAAAAACCAAAGATGGTGCAGAAATTGATCTCGTGATTGACCGCCCCGGCTCAACAACGATTCTGTTAGAAATTAAATCGTCAACTATTGTTGATGGACAGGATATTCGTATACTTTCAAAATTTGCTGATGATATACCAAATTCTGAGAGTGTCTGCCTGTCATTGGATCCTATTCCTCAAAAAATTGGGAATGTCAATTTATATCCGTGGGATGAAGGCTTAAAGAAAATCGGGCTTGATATAAAAAATAATTAAATTGAAAAAAGTCTTCAGTAAAGTTAATCTAATGCAACCCAATGAGTTACTTCGAAGTCATGACCCAGACACCATCCCATTTGCCTTCGGGAGGTTGTGCTTTCAGGGTTTTACAACGTTTGACATACATGTTGGATGTTTTATCTCCGGGATTAAGTTTAAGCGCTTCCTTAAATGATTTCATCGCTGGATCCCACTTTCCACCCTGGTAATTCTCGAAACCGGTTTTAAAATGTCCCAATACCTCCATCATATTTGGAAATGTTTCTTCGGTATGGTAGTCAACAACTTCATAAATGCTGACAGGTTTAGTTTTTCCCTTAACAACGACTTTATCAATTTCACGCGTGCGATAGGTTTGTTTTAATTTGTGGTAGGTGAATTCGCTGATCAGGATATGCGCTCCATATTGTTTGCAGGCACTTTCAAGACGTGCGGCAAGATTGACACCATCGCCAATAACAGTGTAGTCCATACGTGTCGGTGAGCCAATGTTACCCGATATGACGCTATCTGTATTAAGGCCGATTCCTATATCAATGGTTCGTTTATTTTGCGCCACATGTCTTTCATTAAATTTCTGCAATTCTTTCATCATCATAATTGCGCAGCGTACCCCCCTGTCCACATCATCATCATGAGGTAACGGAATGCCAAATGCAGCCATGATCGCATCGCCAATGAACTTATCTAACATTCCACCTTCGTTCTGGATACATTCAACCATTATGGTAAAATATTCATTTAAAAGACTTACAGTGTTTTGGGCACCGAGTTCTTCGGTCATTGTAGTGAAGCTGCGGATATCCGAAAAGAGAACCGTTGGTACACTTGTGACGCCACCAAGGAAATCGTCGCCACCCGCCATGAGTTTTTCGGCAATCCCTGGGTCCATATAACGGGACATGGTTAATTTCATCCGCTTTTCACTGCTGATATCTTCGATCATGACCATTGAACCCAGCTTATCGTTATTGACACTTGTTAATGGCAATACGTTAATGTTAAGCGATAGTTCTTCGCCACCAAACAGAAGTTTAGCATCAATGAAAACATCACCTTCTCCACGACTTTCAACCAGATTTATTTTTTCTACAAGCCATTTATTATCTTCGATAAAAAAATCAGTAATATTTTTATCGATAATTTCTGATGATTCGACCTCCATCATTTTTAAGCCGGCGACATTACAGGTCATGATTTTCCCGTTTTCGTTGATGGTAATCACGCCATTCGTCATAGATTCGAGTATGCTTTCATTATAATTCTTGATATTCTGGACATCATCGAAAAGTTTGGCATTTTCAATACCCATTGAAATCTGTGAGGAAAATGCCTCAAGTCTTACTTCATCATCTTTTGTAAATGTACCGCCATTTTTGTTCAGGACCTGGGTGACGCCGATTGTCTTGCCCGCCTTATTGAGAACCGGCATACACAATATTGAACGTGTGAAAAAACCGGTTTGTTTGTCAAAAGACGGATTAAAGCGAAGATCAGCGTAGGCATGCGGAATGTTAATTGATTTACCGGATGTGAATACGGTGCCGGATATTCCAAGATGATTAGGGAAACGAATACGAGTCGCGCCTAATCCCTCACCGACTTCGGTATAAAGTTCGTTTGATTTTTCGTCGTTGATAAATAAGGTAGAGCGTTCGGCATCAAGCATTTTGGTTATGGCATGAACTATTTTCTGCAATAACGGGCCAATTTGAAGTTCGGAGGAGACTTGACAGACGACGTCGAGGAACTCAAGCTCTTGTTTCCTTGACTCCTTCATTTGTTCAATAACGATATTATTTTGAAGAGCGACTGATGCTTGTTCACTCATGGCCTCCAGTATCTCCAGATCAAATTCGGTAAAATCACCACCTTCTTTGTTGAGAATTTGCGTTACACCGATTTTCTCCCCTTTCATTGTTTTTAGTGGAACACAGAGGATATTGCGGGTTTTAAATCCTGTTATTACGTCAATTTCTTTATTGAAGCGTTCATCTCCATACGCATCCGAGATAATGACTCCTTCGTCATTTGTGAATACCCATCCGGCAACTCCAGATGTGTTTAATATTCGAATTTCACGGCTAAAATTTTCTTGAGCAAATCGTGAATACAACTCTTCAGTTTGCTTATTGTTAAGAAAAATTGTACACCGCTCAGCACCAATTGTTGTGGTTGTGATGTCTACCAAAGTTTCTAAAGCATCGTCTAACGATTTTGAGACAGCTAGATCATTCGTGATTTTTAGCAGCATCTGCGCAAATCGTTGCGTCTTTCTGATATTTGTAGTTCTCGGCCTTGCAGGTTTAGGCATTATTATAGATTCCGAAATATTCTCTGAATTTAAGTAATTAAATAAATCCTAATATTAAGTAATAAGTTTCAAATTATTAGATGGATTAAAAAAAAATTATTTTTTTGGACTTTTTTCTAAAGTCGATCGTAAAACATTTATTGTCCCCTTTAACTGTTCAATTTCATTCTTGTATAACGCCGTGTTTTCCTGGATCAATATGCCTTTTTCCATTTTTGAATTTTCCAGTTCATCTCTCAGGCTATTAATTGCACCCCTTAGCTGATTGATTTGATTATCTCTTTCTGCCTTAGCTTTTTGAATGCTGGTGTCTTTATCAATTTTGGCTTTTTCAAGTTCACTTCTAAGTGAGTTAATCGTTTCTTTGAGCTGAATAATTTGATCATTGTTTTCATCTCTTGTTTTTTGAACACAGATATCCTTATCAATTCTTGAATGTTCCAATTCGTTGCGTAGAGAATTGACAGTTCCCTTCAATTGATTTAATTCATTACTGTTGTCGGAAGTAACTTTTTGTATATTTGTTTCATGGTTAATCTTTGATTTTTCAAGTTCACTTCTGATAACATTGACGGTATTCTTTAATTCTTGAATTTCATCTTCTGCTACAGCGGTTGTTTGCTGAACATCAATATCCTTTTCTATTTTAGCTTTTTCTAGCTCGGCTCTTAGATGATAAATTGTTTTTTTCAGCTGACTATTTTCGTGTTCTAGTATCTCTTTTTTATCTTGTTGCATCGGAAGTGAAGGTTATTGGTTAATCTTCTATGCTATATTTACGTTTCAAATAATTGATATTTGCCTCAATATTTTCAATATATTCATTGGGTCCATCGGGGTATGGATCATTGAGAAACCGATATACTTTTTCAAAGTCGTTGTCTATTTTTCGTTTTACATAACGTGCCCAAAATTTGTGTGTATTTTGCATTAGATCATCTGCATTTTTATATACTTTTGCCACCTCGGTGAATTTTTTTGAAAAGCGAAAGGATTCCTCAAATTCCAGATACAAGAATGGCAATTTTTTAGTATAATTTTCTGCGGACATCTGGCCAAGCAAGTCCGAAGTTCCCAAGATTTGGCCTAGTATCTTTTCAATTTCACTTTGAAACGAAATTTTATCTATATCTACATTTACACCGGTACACCGGATCATATTTTGAACTGATTTTATTTCCGATTTTGAATATCCGCGCATGTTAAGATTTTTTTCTGCAAAAATACAACTTCTATCAACATGGACTAGGGTATACTTTGCTCCTGTCCCCTGTATATCATCTTTCGTTTTCAAATACCCCGTATCATGCATCAATACCGCTAAAAGACCCAATTTAAACATTGTTTCAGTTAATTTGGGTTCGGCGTTTACAGAATTGCGACCTTTGAGTAGATACATCATGCAGGAAGCGACTTGCAGTGTATGTTCATAATTATGGTATCGTAGATCGATGGGGAGGTAGTTTTCAATCTGTCCTGAAAAGTAATCATTGGACCATTGAAATGTATCAGGTATAATCGCAGCGTTTTTTGCGTCTGGAAATAATTCCTTAAAAATGGATTCAACGTGACGCTGCACAATCGTTGGGTTGCTCGTGTCGAATGATGGATACATAAATAAGTGTGCCCTGTTGCTAAATATTATAAGAAAAAATTAGTAGTTGATTTTGGCTCACATCTGCTAACTTGATAGTATAGGAATTTGTATTCTAAGTTGTTGCAAATTTGTTGGTAATAAATTTCCAAGATATCTTGAATAAGGAGCATGTCCCGTTTGTAGTTCCGTTTTCAGGCGGAAGTTTTAGGAGAGCTTCAGCGATCCTGGGTTGAGATGTCCTTGCTGAAGCGTCGTTAAGACTTCCGCCTAAAGACGGGACTACAAACCTTACCCTGTCCGGGTTTTGATTGCGTTGATTTGATTGTATAAGCACTTGTATTTGCAGATAAAAACCCCGGCGCAGCCGGTTAAATTTATTAATTCATCAAAAAATCTTCATGGATTTAGGTATAATATACAAGTATTTCTGTACATTGTCTTTGGGATTTAGCTAACAACTATAGACGTCCACTTATCAATTTCATCTACCTCCAGTATATACGGCAATTTATTTTTTTTGATGATATTGGCAAATGTATTTTTTACTTCCTGTAATTCATTTTTTAATATACCACTTAATCCTAAAACTCCCTGTGGTTTTATTGCGTTGATTAATACTTGGGCATGATGTATTTGGAATTTTGATAATATATTTGCCAAAATTAAATCAGCTTTTTTCCCATGTATTGCATCTTGTAGATCTTGAGATTCAATAACTAAATTCCCGCTAATATCATTTTCTAACATATTCCTGTGACATATCGCAACTGCAATTGGATCATTATCGAACGCATATATTTTTCCGAATCCTAGACGTGTTGCAGATAATGACAAAATACCTGAACCACAACCAACATCAATCATGTTTTTTGCAGAGAGTGATTCTTTGTTTAATGTATAAAAATTCATTAAAATTTTTATACATAATCGTGTTGATGGATGATCCATCATTCCAAATGCCGTCCCGGGATCAAGGTAAATTACTTTATCATTATCAGGTATAAAGTAATCGTTTTTTCGCCATGTGGGGACCCAATGCATATGATTTATACGCCAAGGTTTGAAGTGTTTTTTATACTCATTTTGCCATTCCGTGTTTTTTAATTCACTGATTACGGGTGTTGCAGAAAGCCAAACTAAGTGGCGTTTTAATTTTTGATAATTTTCCTCTATTTCATTTTTTGAATTAAAATATCCTTTTATATATAAAACATCATCTTCTGGAGATTCAACAACGATCCAATTACCCGCATCAAAATTATAAATATAATTGTCAATGTCTTCAATATGGATTTTTGATAATTTAAAGGTTATCTGAAACATAATGGAATTTGAAAATTCAGCTTAAATTTTAAGTAAAATTCTATCCAAAATATGCGCTGGCAGGATATAGTTTAAGAATGAAAAAAAATAGGTCGGAAATGTAACGTAATATCGTGGTTTAGGATTTTTACTTTCGAGTGCGTGTATCACTTTTGAAACGACTGCGGATGCTGGCAGTGTGAATGGTACCGCTTTTCCTTCTTTTGTCAGGCGGTTTTTCATTTGTTCATACTGTTTCTGAAATACACTTTCATGCGGATTGATATAACGTAAAAATGCTTGATAAGAATTTTTACGAAAATTGCTTGCGATTGGACCTGGTTCAACTAGGGATACAAAAATGTTTGAGCCGATTAATTCAAGTCTAAGTGTGTCGGTTAGTCCTTCCATTGCGAATTTGCTGGCATTGTAAGCGCCTCTAAGAGGTAATGCTACCAGGCCTAAAACAGAACTATTCTGAACAATACGTCCATAGCCCTGTTTTCTCATAATCGGTAAAATTTTAGATATTAATTCAAACGGGCCAAACAGATTGGTTTCAAATTGTATACGTAACGCATCGCGGTTAAGATCTTCTACCGCACCGGGAACTCCAAATCCTGCATTATTAAAAAGTCCATAGAGAGTTCCATCTGTAAACGTCAGTGTTTTTGCTAAAGCGTTATCTATCGATTTGCTATCAGTAACATCCATGTTAACAACGTGCATTCCTATCTCTTTTAATTTAGGTACATCGTCTTCTCTGCGGACAGTAGCGATGACGTTATAACCGCGCTTATGCAAGGTCCTTGCCGTTTCAAAGCCAATTCCAGATGAACATCCTGTTATTAGAATACTTTTGCTCATTTTAAATTTTGTTGTTTAGAATATTATGGATAAACACTGCCGCCTGGTCAGCTCCGTTTGAAACATTTCTATTTATGCGTGGGAAAGTCATGAGTTGACTTATTTGAGTTGTCCACAAACCGGAATAAAATTCAGATTCGGCTATTGAATATCCATTAAAATTTTCTCTGATGTAGGGGATCAATTGATCGGATTCTCTAAAACCCGGACGGGGAATATACCCTAGAGTACTGCCCGCGTAAAATGTTTCGGCTAATGTACTATATCCGATCTTACCAATAACAATTTCAGCTGTATTAATCAGGTCAGGATGATAATACACAGAATTATGTGGTAATAATACGAAACTTTTACCTCTGAAAATCATTTCACTTCCACCTGGAATAATAAAAAAAACATTGCTATTTTCGGGAAGTTGATCAATAAAGGAATGGCGGTCTTGAATGCCACCCATGGTGATTAACATCACGTTTTTATTTTCGGGAATCTTTAACTGTTGCCGAATCGTTTCAGGTGATACTCTATAGTCTCTTGAAACTGGATTAACCAAAAGCTGGGAGTTTAGTAAATTACATACTGGATTTGCTTGGATACGATAATTGACCTTTTCAAAAATTTCCCTGAAATAATTTACGTAAAATCCGAACTGATGATAATTATCAACATATTTTTCATAAATCCAGTCCCAGGTAAAGTTTTCAACCAGAATCGACGGTATGTTTGTTCTCGTTGATATTTCTATACCCAACGGTGAAATATCTGAAATGATCAAGTTGCAATTTGCTTCAACTAATTCTTCTGCATAGTTATCAAGCAATAGTTCATCATATGGCAAATAATTGTCTAATGCATATAATGAAAGTTCAAGATCAGCATGCAATGGATTCTTCTGAATTAATCCAATGTCGGCTAGACAATCATGGTAGGTATAGTTACCTGAAAAAGAGTCAATAATAAACCATTCAGGAACACGGGAATAAATATCAAAATGAATAGAGATATCAAGTCGGGAAAGCGCCTGCATGATGGCAGCCGACCGCGCTGCATGCCCAAATCCATGGGATGTAATAAAGTATGCAACTTTATAATTATTGGGCACTGTTAGAGCAATCAGGTCACTATTACCAAGTAAGAGATCCAGCTGTTTGGTATTCTGTTACTCTGGTTTCAAAGAAATTCTTCTCTTTTCCCAGGTCTATAGTTTCACTCATCCATGGAAATGGATTATTACCTTCATATCTGGCAAGCAATCCAATACGTTCCAAACGGCGATTGGCAATATGATGAACATATTCATGAAACATACCTGCATTTAATCCTAATATCCCATTTGGCAGACAGTCTGCTGCATATTTGATTTCAAGCTCAACGGCAGTGTCGATCAAATCATAAATATGGTCTTCAAACTTACTATCCCAAACATCAGGATTTTCAGAACGTATTGTATTGATCAAATCAATGCCAAAGTTTAAATGAATAGTTTCATCACGAAGGATATATTGAAACTGCTCGCCAATTCCAGTCATTAAATTTCTGCGATGTAACGACAAGATCATGGCAAAGCCGCTATAGAAAAATATCCCTTCCATAATCACATAAAATCCAATCAGGTTTTCTAAAAATTTTTGTATCCCTTCTCGCGTATCTGTGGTAAAATCAGCTTTAAGGACATCTGCAGTCATTTTCATTTCAAATTCATCTTTATTACTGATGGAACTTACCTCATGATACATGTTGAATATTTCTCTTTGATCCAGGCTTAGCGATTCAACAATATAATGAAAGGTATGAGTATGAACTGCTTCTTCAAATGCCTGACGTAAAAGATATTGTCTTGCCTCTGGATTTGTAATATGTTTGTAGATCGCCAGTACGATATTATTGCCTACCAAGCTTTCAGCAGTACTGAAAAAACCCAAATTACGCATAATGACTATACGTTCACCATCGGTCAATCCGTCCGATTTCCATAATTCGATATCTCGCTGCATAGGAACTTCATTTGGCAGCCAATTATTTGCACAGCCATTGAGATAGTGCTCCCATGCCCATTTGTATTTTAGCGGCATTAATTGATTCACATCGACACTATTGCAGTTTACCAATCGTTTGTCTTCTGCATTGATCCTTTTTGTTAGGTCGTGAGACTCGGCTGGCCTATCCGATGCTGTGCAACATGACATATTTATAACTCCTTAAAATTTATTTTTGGCGATTTTAACTATTGACAAGCTTCACATTCTGGATCCAAAATGCTACAGGCTTTTGGTAATTCACTTGGTTGATTCCTTTGTACTACGATGTCACTTGAAGCCGATTTATGTTTCATCCAACGCGGTTGAATGCCGCGTCGGTTGACATCAACAGTTGATTTTTCAATTTGAGTTGCGGCAACTGAGCGCAGGTAGTATGTCGTTTTCAGTCCCTTTTTCCATGCAGACATATACATATCACTCAGTTGTTTTCCACTTGGTTCTGCGATATAGAGATTGAGTGATTGTCCCATGTCTATCCACTTTTGTCTTCGACTTGCACAATCCACAACCCATTTTGGATCGACCTCAAACGCAGTAAGATATTTTAGTTTAATGTGATCCGGTAGCCGATCCACTTCCTGAATTGAGCCATCATAAAACTTTAAATCCTCCAACATTTCATCATCCCAAAGTTCCAGCTTTTTGAGATCCTCTACCAAAAAGGTATTTATAACCGTAAACTCTCCAGATAAGTTTGATTTTGCAAATAAGTTCTTGTAAGCTGGTTCAATAGACTGAGTAACGCCGGTGATATTTGAAATGGTTGCTGTAGGAGCTATCGCCATCGTATTACTATTCCGCATACCGTTTTCCATAACGGATTCACGAACAATAGCCCAATCCATACTTGATGTTTGATCGACTTCTATGTTCATTCCTCTTTCTTTTGCGAGAAGGGCTAATGTATCAATCGGTAAAACACCCCGGCTCCATTTTGAACCATTAAAACTTTTGTATTGTCCCTTCTCTTTTGCTAATATTGACGATGAGAGAATGGCGTAATAAGAGATCATCTCCATACTTTTGTCGGCAAATTCTACTGCTTCCTCGCTAGCGTAGCTTATATCCAATTTATATAATGCGTCCTGAAATCCCATAATGCCTAAACCAATCGGCCGATGATTCAAATTTGCTTCCTTTGCTTCTTTTGTCGGATAAAAATTAATATCGATAACATTATCGAGCATACGAATCGCCGTGGTAATCGTTTGAGATAATAATTTTTCATTTAATCTGTCGTTTGCTATGTGTGCGGGGAGATTAATCGATCCGAGATTACATACTGCTGTTTCTTTCTCGCTGGTATTCAGCAATATTTCAGTACATAAATTGGAACTGTGAACCACTCCAGTATGGTCTTGCGGTGACCTAATATTAGAGGGATCCTTAAATGTGATCCAAGGATGGCCTGTTTCAAATAACATTGAAAGCATCTTACGCCATATTTGTAGAGCTTCAACTTTCTTGAATTGGAACATTTCACCTCTTTCAGCCAATTTTTCGTACTCAATATATCTATTTTCAAATGCTAGCCCGTAAAGGTCATGTAAGTCTGGCACTTCATTTGGGCTGAAAAGGGTCCAATGTGATTCTTCAATAACGCGTTTCATAAACAAATCTGGAATCCAATTAGCAGTATTCATATCATGGGTACGTCTGCGGTCATCACCCGTATTTTTACGTAATTCGAGAAAATCTTCTATATCCAGATGCCACGTTTCAAGATAAGCACACATTGCGCCTTTTCTCTTTCCACCTTGATTGACTGCAACAGCAGTATCATTTGCGACTTTAAGGAAGGGGATGACGCCTTGACTTTTACCATTTGTTCCTTTGATATAGGCCCCAGTAGAACGAATATAACTCCAGTCGTTACCCAAGCCACCAGCCCACTTTGAGAGCATGGCATCATCGGAAATGACCTTAAAAATATGTTCCAGATCATCTCGTATTGTTGATAAATAACACGAACTTAATTGGGGATGTAACGTCCCTGCATTAAACAGTGTAGGAGTGGAAGATGTAAAATGAAATGATGAAAGGACATTATAGAACTCTATCGCGCGCTTATCTTTGTCGTCCTTTTCATTCAATGCAATTCCCATAGCGACCCGCATCCAAAAGTATTGCGGAGTTTCGATCCGCTTTTCGTCTATATGAATTAGATATCGATCATATATGGTTTGCAGTCCCATATATGCAAACTTTAAATCTCTATCAATTTGGATTGCTTTTGTTAAACGATCTATATCAAAGTCAAGAAGAGATGGTGAAAGACGGCTTGCATCAATTCCAATCTGTAGATAATTTTTAAAGTGGCTGCGGTGCTCCGTTTCAATACATTCAATTGAATGGTCATTGCCTAAGACTTCGTTGTAAATTACTTTGATTAAAAGCCGTGCAGCTACATGCGCGTATGCGGGTTCTTTTTCGATTAAGGATTTGGCAGCAAGAATCTTGGCTTTATTTATTTCGTCAGTTGTTATGCCGTTGTACAGGGTACGAAATACCTCTTCGCTAATATCATCTATCGAGCATTTATCTTCTAATAACCGACAACTATGGGAAATCTCTTCTCGCAATTTGTTTGTATCTAAAATCGTCTGTGTGCCATCAGATGTATCTGTGACATGGATAACAAGTTCTTGTTCTGTTTTACTACTGCTATCGTCTCTCAGAAGTCTTACTTTTCGATGTTCCTCACGATATACAATGTAGAGACGGGCAATCGAAAAATGCCCCTGCATCATTAATTCTTTTTCTACCTCGTCCTGAATTCCCTCTACCCGAAGACTGGCTCCTTTTATACTGTTCGCTAACACATTGCGTGTAACGGAGTCAGAAATTTTCTGGACACTCTTTTGGTCCTTTTCAGTTAATGATCGATTGTTTTGTATACCCCTTTCTGCCTTAAACGCCTTTTCAATCGCACGCAATATTCGTGATTCGTCAAACTCTTCTTGATTACCGCTCCGCTTTTTTACAGCGAATTCACGACATTTTAACGGGTCGAGACCTTCTAGGTCAAGTTGCATTTCTTTTTGAATCTTTATCATATTAAAAACCTCGATTAAATCTGTAAAATTTGTTTATTTTAGATTGATTCACAATTTTAAAATAAATTAATAAATTGAATTAGTTTCAACATGCAAAAATGGTATTAAACCTTGTGTTATTGCAGTAACTTATGAATCAAATATTAGAATGTTAATAATGTGTTTAATTGTTGAAAAACACTATATATTGTGGTTAACTTCACTTTAGGTTAGTATATATTGTGTCTAATTGAAATTGCTTTTGAACATTTTTTTGATTTTTTTTCAGTTTTTTAATAGATGTTTTTTAATTGAGTAATGGATGCAAAAAAAATCATCATCAGATCAAGGTTCTATCGTTCTAAATTTGCAGAGCAATTATTTTCTCTTATGCGGAAGTATTTTAGATTTTGTGTATCGAATCTACAATTAAGATTTTATTGTGCGTAACGGTATATCAAATAATCGGTCAAATATTTAGTCGTTATTGGGGAATGCCAGTTTTTCACTGAATCAGCAGTGAAAAAGTCACTAGTATTTTTGGATAAAAGAATACTTTAGATCGATGTATGCGATAATGTTTTTCTGGAATGGCATCGAGAAATGCCACAATATCTCGCAAAGCTTGAATAAGTCAATTGTGCTAAAAACATGTACAAAAATTGTTCCCAGCATGAATATATTTTACTTTATAATTTCCTTTATAACGTCAGGAGCGCAGTGTATTCGTAGACATAATTTGAATAGTTTCTTATTTTAACTATTTTTTAACCCCACTTGTGGGTTTTATTCCATGACGCTTGCGTCACATTCAATAGTATTACATGTATACCCCGCCACTTGTGCTGGGCAGTTGATTCCTCAATGAAACTAATAACGCTATTGTTTGCGTCGAAGCTATTAAAAGTGCAATATATTGCTGCTATTTATTCAAATTGAATTTTGGAAAATTAATGGTTTTATACCCAATAAGAATTTAGCCGATATTCCATTGTTCGCATGTGATGCGACTAAAGAAAATTAATACCTCATGAGTTATTTACCTTATCTTATTTTAGCAAGTATAATTTCGACTATTTTTGCATATTGGATTCATAAAAATCCAAAAGCAACTCAAAGTACGGATTCATATAGCATCAGTGATATTGATGAAGTCATATCCTTAGATGACGACTCACCAATAAAATCTCGAAGAGCCCAAGTTACACAATCCTCGCCAATTCCTTTTATAAGCTTCTTAGTCGTTACTAATATATTAATTCTTGTATACGTCCTGTTTGGCAGAGGAAGAAAAGTTCATGATGTAGAAATGACATTTGATGAATTCGCGGTGAATGAAATGGGAAAATACATTAGCCAGCAAGTTACCAAAGAACAGGTGGCATCCATTGTGATTTTACCACAGGAGACCGACGATTCTCAATATAATGTTTCGATGATCAAAAGTTTACAAAAAGGCTTAGGGTATAAAGTAGAAGTAATTGGAGAAGCAAAACCAAGTAATTCGACTGACCGAATTACTGTGAGTGAGTTAAATAGTATTGTCAAAAATTATCCAGAAACAGAAATGATAATTTCCTTTGTACATCTGACTGGGAGTATCGAAGAAATTTCCAGATCATCCTTTCCTAGACATGTATATTTTGCTGTATACAATCGAGATGGGCGATTGTACGACTATGTTGATCTTATTACTTCCGGATTCGTAAACTTTGCATTGATTTCAAAAGGACTGAATAAAAAGGATGAGTTTATTCCTCTTAGAATGGAATTAGATACCATTTTAGATACCTATTTTGTCAAAGTTACAACACGAAATGCTAGCCAGATCGGGCATGAATACGGCCAGATAGTGGTAAAGACACCGCTTGAAATTGATCCTTTTTTTGCAAAATAATCCTCCTAACAAAATTATCTTCGATTTAAGTTTACAAAATAAAATCTCACTGTTATAGTCTATCAAAATATATAGTATCTGCCGTCCTCCTTTCGAGAATATTCCCCCAATGTGGCAAAACCTTAAAAGATTTTGCCTATAAGGAATGAGTCGCTTTTGTTTTTCCAGCGAGCTAAGTCGATGTTCATTGGGGCACTACAGCCTTAACAATAAAATAAACGCAATCTAAAATTGACAAATTAAATCAGTACCGAAACTGGTGAATTTACAATTTTATTTGTTTTTATAGTCACTTCCGAAGGATTACGCGACTTAAGTTTACCTAATCAATAATACAATTTAAAATTTTCTGAAAGATAATTTCAGTTTTTTATCGATTCTATTTTTAGATTGTATCTAACTTTATTTTATTTTCGAATTATAATAAAATCACCTAATTATAATTAAATTTCATATCACTAATGTTATGAACGAAAAAATATTTGATCAATACATTTTGAATACCGGGTTGGTGGATCAGAAGCAACTTAACACCGCAAAAAAGTATGACCAGGACCTTTTTGTTGAGGAATCATTAGAAAGACTTGGCATCATTACCCAGGACAAACTCTACTTCGAAATTTCTCAATTATTGGGAATTCCGCTTATTGATTTAACCGTAACCATACCATCCGTATTTGCTGTTAGACTTATATTGCCAAGGGTTTTAAGACAATATCAAGTGATTCCTCTTGCCTGCGATGATGAGACAATTGAAATTGCAACGTGTTGTCCAGGAGATTTTAATGTCATTGATTCAATTCGATTTGCATGTGAACGGCATGTCATTGAGCATTTAGCTAGACGACGACAAATTCTCGAAGCGTTGAACGATATTTTGGGACATGACGGTCAAGATGAAACTAGTATGGAGGTCATGTCCGCTGAAGAAGCGGAGCGAAGAGAAAAGGCGAAAGAAGAAGATCACCGGTTAAAATCAACAGATTTTTTAACATTTGATGAGGTCGATGCAGAGAAGGAAGCTGCTACGATTATTAACCAACTGCTAAAAAACGCCATTTTCAGAAAGGCAAGTGATATCCATTTCGAACCGAGAACGGATTGTCTGCATATACGCGACCGAATTGATGGTGAGCTTCAGTTAGCAAGTAAATTACACCATGCTGCTGGGAAAACGATTGCCAGTCGATTAAAAGTACTCGCTAAAATGAATATTGCTGTAAAGAATAAACCTCAGGATGGAAGTTTTTCTGTTACATCAAAAGGTAAGCGTACCGACCTGCGTGTATCTACAGTTCCGACTCCCTATGGCGAAAAGGTTGTTATTCGTTTTCTTGACCCAGAACAAGGTAATGTTCAACTTAAAGATATTGGCATGCTTGAGGACATAACTGCGGATGTTGAAAAACTCATTGAGAATCCACAGGGACTGGTCATTGTCACAGGT
>JAJFLO010000135.1 GCA_021772675.1 Verrucomicrobiota bacterium
TCAAATAACTTTACCCGATGTAATTTCATGTAGTTCAAAAAGCGTGTACACTACAAAAAAACTCGTAGAAGAACGTAAACAGTTCAAAAATAAGTCCATTACAACTCAATAATAACTTATAATATTTTCGAAGATCCGTTATAGGCCGTTCACGATATAAACAATTGTTATTTAGTTTTTTTGGTTTTGAAAAAATGACCAAGAGTGTTTTAAAAATAGGATAGAGGATTTTTATGGCGAAACGGGTGGGAATTATACTGCAAGCAGTAAGTTTTTCGACATTCGTTTGTCAATTTATGCAGTGATTTTACAGAAACCTGTCGAAAACCTGATGGCTTTCGGTATAATTCAAAAAAGTTTTGCATAGGCGTCGTTCATGAAGTCAAGGCGGGTGACTAATTTATCGATTATTTTGTCTTTTATTTTTTCTCTTATTTCTGCTTTTAATTCATCAAGAAGTTCTTTGTCCACTCTCATCACAATAACCGTGTCATCTGCTATGACATTTGCGGTTCGGTGTGTGTGTGTTAAAAATGATATTTCGCCAAAGAATTCGCCAGGATCAAAGCGAGTGATAGGAAGTGATTCTTCCCCCTTTGTGACGCTGACAGTTCCTGAAAGCAGGATGAAGAATGACGTTTGGTTACTCTTTTCTTTAATGACATATTCCCCCTTGTTATAGATAAGAAAATGGGAGTTGAAATTAACAATTCTCCGTCGTTCGCCTAGGGAAAAATCATCAAAGAAATCGAGTCGTTCGACAATGCCCAAAATTTTTTCTATGGTAACATTATTTACTTCTTCCATAAGTATCAAAGCCTCGGTTAAATGTTATGGTTAACCCGTATTTTTCACAAAAAATCTACTATAAGAATATATATCACGTCATTTCAGTATCTTACTTTGACTATCGGATTTAGCGTGTCTTTCTGCTGGACAGCAAAATCATTCTCTATTCATCTGTTAGATACTGAAATGATCCAATTAAAATCCTCTTGTTACGAAGTTGATGAGAAAAGTGGGCTAAGTTGAGTGATCTTTTTCGGGCGATCTAACCTGAATGATTCATAACTCCTAATGACCCTCACTACGAAAGTTTATGAATTATTCAGGCTAATTAGCCGCCCCGTATTGTTCCCGATATTCGTTAATTCTCTGAATCGATTTATTATTAATGTAGATTTTTCCGTCAATTTCGTTTTCGTATAGGTACTCTATAATTTCAGTGACTGTTACAATTCCAAAGGTTTTGACTCCAAAGATACTGCAAATCTCAGATAAGGCTGAATTTTCAGAATTCCCTTTCTCTTGTCTATCGACCGATACGACGACGGCCTTTAGATCAATTTCAGCAGATTTTTTTAATAGTGGTACGGATTCATAGATCGATGTTCCTGCAGTAATTACATCTTCAACTATAATGACTCTATCGCCATCTTGGGGTTGGTGCCCAATAAACAAGCCTTTTTCGCCGTGACTTTTTGCCTCTTTACGATTGAATGTGTAAGAGGCATTATAGTCGTACAAATTATGTAAGCATGCAGATGTGACTACAACCAGTGGAATCCCTTTGTACGCGGGACCATATAAATTGTCAAAATCAGTACCCAATTTTTCATGGATAGCGTGCGCATAAAATTCCCCTAATCTATAAATACCTTCTCCATTTGAGATATTTCCGATATTGATGAAATATGGAGTCTTACGTCCACTTTTCGTGATGAATTCTCCAAATGAAAGTACCTCGGAATGAATTAAAAATTTAATAAAGTCTTGTTTATATGCTGTAAGTTCTGCCATAATATATCCTTTGTAATTTAGGCGGAATAATCCATCAGTATTCTGCTGCGAGCACCAATTTCTGCTCAAATAAGCCGATTACCTCAATTTTACATCTCAGTGAATGAAAATTCACTTTCATTGTGAAGTTTTCTCTAATCAATTTATTCTGAGCGAGTTAAGTGCTCTAGCGACGAATCGCATGAATTAATCAGGTTAGGAGTTGTCCATAAATAAATCGTACGTCTCGCATCTCATCTTCGGCTCATAGTTTTAGGGTTCTCAATCACGAAATGGCCACTTTGTTGTTCCCATTCGGGAACCAGTCTCGTTAGCACTCGGCTCTCGAAATAGTTTGCCATTCCTGCGTCCCGCTCGCGAGTGGGATCATTCAGATCGAAAAGCTCCAAACCAAATTTAAGCGCGACTATGTTCAACTTAGGGCTCACAACTAAATAACTTGGATTTTTCGCATCTTATCTTCACGTCATCTATTGTCCAATCCAAATGACGAAAAACATTGAAATATTGCAATATTTCTGCTGCTTTTCGCCATTCAGATTGCCCAAACCTGACATGAATCTAAGCGCGAAATTATCCAAGTTATTTATTTGTGAGCCCTTATTTGCGGACAGTTCCTTTGTGATTCATTTATTCACTGGGATTTTTATTTTTTCACCGACCTTAAGAATGTGACTGGAATTCAGTGTGTTAAGAGCTAGTATCGATTCAATATCAATTTTATACTTATTCGCGATTTTCCAAAAACTTTCTCCCGGCTTAACTTCATGAATAATAACATCTGCAGTTCTGGGTTTTTTCCTCGGAAGATTAATGTTTTTTGCTGGCTCGGCGTGTGGTATATTTATTGTTTTTAGGGAGTTTATTTCTGCATTATTTTGAGCTGATGTGATTTCTGAATTCTGTTTAAAATTCAAAAAAATGATTAATCCAAAAACAATATGCATCAGGGATGCAACAGAAAAACAGATTTTAAACCGTTTTGTATGAAAATTTACAGGGGTATTCATAATAAACGTTGTTCCAATACTTGTATTAAATGTTTTACGTCTGCCTTTGTGCCATGAATGATTTGCTGCCTGCATGAAGTTCCATTTGCAATTAGTATATCGCTATTGTTGCATGACCTTATCTTTGGAAACAACCTTGATTCTCCAATTTTTTGAGAAAACTGATAATGTTCGGTTTCATATCCAAATGAACCGGCCATGCCGCAGCATCCTGAATTGATTTCTTCAACCTCGGTTTGAAGTAAAGACTCAAGTACACGAATGGATGGTTCTGAACCTTCTAACGATTTTTGATGACAGTGTCCGTGAAATACTATTTTGTTCTTTAATTTTTTAAAATGATCCGAAATGGAATGTTGCTTCTGAATTTTTTCGAGATAAGAATCGATTGAGATACAAGCCGCTATGAATTTGTTTAATTTATCTGTGTCGATATTTAGTAAGTTTGAGTAGTCATCTTTCAGAGTAAATATACAGCTAGGTTCAAGACCAATAATATCATAACCTTGTTCCACATAGTTTGCGAGGCTGGAATGCAGTCTATATGCCTTAAGTTTTGCTTCATCAAGGAATCCTTTGGAAATAAGTGGTCTACCACAACATTGTATCTCTGGAACAATTACATTTTTACCTAATTGTTTGAGAACATTATAGGCAGCGATACCAATTTCAGGGTGATTATATTCGGTAAAGGTATCAATAAAAAGTATAACGGAATTATTATAATTTTTATGTTTGAATTTATGATTCAATTTATACCATTTGGAAAAGGGTTGTTTACTGAATGTGGTTAGGGAATGTGATGGATGAATGCCGATGGTTTTTAATCCATATCTGCTTAATTTCGAATTTAATATGCAGTTTGATAATCTAGGAAATATTGAGGAAACGTGACTAATCCGATCAATATTCCCGAATATTTTATTGCGTAGAGGTTGTCCATGTTTTTTATGGTAGTGGTATAAAAATTCAGACTTCATTTTTGCCATATCGATCTGTGATGGACACTCCTTTTTACATCCTTTGCATTGTAAGCATAGGTCTAGGATGGTGTACATGTTTTTTCCCGTAAATTCATCTTCAGGAATAATTCCTTTAACAACTGACATTAGGCTCTGTGCCCTGGCGCGAGTTGTATCCCGTTCATCTCCCGTCACCTGAAACGACGGACACATTACACCTTTATTTATTTTGCGGCATTCACCGTTGCCATTGCACATTTCGATAGCGAAAGAGAATCCGCCATCAATTTTAAAATCCTGGACGGTCTTAATTTCGATATTGTTTTGATGTGGATTGGTACGCAGGTTTTCCCTTGGGTTTAATGGATTTACTATTTTCCCGGGATTCATTCGATTTTCCGGATCAAAAATTGCCTTTAATTCTCTAAAAGAATCACATATTTTTTTCCCGAACATTTTTTCAATCAACCATGAGCGCACAATACCGTCGCCATGCTCACCACTTAACGTTCCACCGTAGTGTTTTACAAGTGATGAAATGTCGTCAAGCATTTCAAACATAAGTTCCGTTTCCGCTTGCTGCTTTAGGTCTAACATCGGACGAAAATGGATACAACCTTCTCCAGCATGACCGTAAATCCCAGATTCTTTTCCTTTTTCTTTTATGTAACTACGAAATTCTACAATAAAATCAGCGACCGTTTCTGGAGGTATCGTTATGTCCTCCAGAAATGCTATCGCCCTTTCATTAGTACGTTTTGCCATCAATAAGCCAAGACCAGTTTTCCTTAATTGCCAAATATTATTGATCGTCACGTTATTCTTCGCACGGAAGAAATGGTAACACGTTTTGTGGTTCGTGATATGACGTTCAAAATGATTGGATTTTTTCTTCAATGCAGATTCTGATTCTGAATCAAATTCAACCAATAGAAGTGCTCCAGGTTCACCGTTTAACCAATCTAATTTCCCCTTGAGAGCAGGACTTACTCTTCCGCTCGTTACAATTTTATCATCGATTAATTCAATTGAATAGGGATCGTATTCATAGATTCCCGGCATGAAACTAAGGCAATCAATTAGATCATGAAAAAATAAAACATAGAGGTAACAAAAATTTGGATTTCTACAGATTTTTAGAGTAATTTCTGATGTAATCCCCAGTGTCCCTTCTGACCCGGCAATCAATTTTGCCAAATTAACGTTTTCAGCATTAATGATTTCATCCAGGTTATATCCGGATACGCGTTTTCTAATCTTGGGATAGGTATTTGTTATCTCGTCTGCAAGGTTTTCTCTTACAAATCGGATATAGTTTGCCAACTGGGTATTAAATTTTGAATCATCGTTTTTTGAGCCATAATTGATTGTTTGGTCAAATGTGTTGCATTGTTTTATCGCACCGGAAGATAAAATAACCTCAGCTGCAATGACGTTGTCAACCATTTTACCATATCGCATTGAATGGGCGCCAGAGGAATTATTTGCGAGCATGCCGCCAATTGTTGCTCTATTGCCTGTTGAAGTATCAGGACCAAGCCGGTACCCCTGTTTACTAAGGCGATTATTTAATTGATCTTGTATAACGCCGGGTTGACAAATTACCTCTTGCTTGTTGTAATCGATCGATTCAATGTTGTATAAGTATTTGGAAAAATCCAATATTAAGGCTTTCCCAAGGCACCCACCTGTAATTCCGGTACCCGCTCCTCTGGGAATTAGTGGTATTCCATGAGATTTTGCTATTTCGTTTACGATGAGAATGTCTGCGTTTGATCGTGGGGAAACAATTCCAATGGGCTGAATTTGATAGATAGATGCGTCAGTGCTATAGGCGTTTCGAGAAAAAACATCAAATTTGACATCACCTTCTATTTCTCTTTCCAATTCAGATTTTAATTTGTCCCTCATGGTTTTTCCCTGTTCTAGCCTGATTAATTCATCCGGCTTCTATTGCGAGCTCTAAGATAAAGTGAGATATGAAGAACCTGAATACTGGAAATAGTTCACTACTCCTTCGCCTTCGGAACCTCCATAACTCATTGATCTAAAGCGAGCTAAGCACTCTCGTAACGAAATCGCATGAATTAATCAGGCTAAATCGTATGCTATGGAATTTGAAATAAATAACTCATCGATATTGCTATCCCATTCTTACATCGCATTTAATTGCAACTCAATCACAAACTCCTCACAGTAGGCAACTACTGCTGTGGGATTGTTCCATCGTTACAATCAAATCTGAAGCCATCATAAGCGTACTATCAACGAGTTATATACTTCCCATTCCTATGTGTGTTCCCAACGTGGGCGTAAACCTGTTGTGAACAATGTCTATATTAGTTGATGATATATTAAGGCAGAAGTTTATTCGAATGTTGTTATTTTGGCGTGTGCCTTTCATTTACCACAGAGTGGTAGGAAGGATTACTGCACCACTCGATAAACACTCACCTCCCATTTACTCCAGAAACTTATAAGGCGCAGCCGGGTCTGCGCACTCCAAAGTGCTTAATGCACAAGATATAAGGTAATGCAAAATTTTTGGTGGCGTAACACGTAGGAGACCTGAGCAATTTTTTTATTATAGCTGGTTTTTTTATGCTCAACTTTTCTCAAAAAAACCAAATTATTAGCATTTATAATTCCAGGTCTCCAAGTTCGAACGCCACCAAATTTTTAGCCTCTTTAATTAATTTTTGATTAAATCTCTCATTAACCTGAATAATTCATCAGTATTCTTCTGCAAGGCCTAAGGCGATTGCAAGAAAATAACATACCCACTCATGGCTTAATCGTGACATGCCATTTAGGCAGTTCAGTCGACCTGTAGAAAGACGAGAAAAAGGGTTCCAGTTGCCTTTTTGTCAATTTCACTCCCTTGTTGTATTTTCCT
>JAJFLO010000136.1 GCA_021772675.1 Verrucomicrobiota bacterium
ATATCGAACAAGGAATGTAGAATCATGAAGTTTTTTCCTTCGTCATTCATAATTTCTTGTTCGATATTCAATTTAAATGAAAGCAATATTTTTTAACAAAAGTGTAAACTACTTTTTCGAGCTTAGCGTGAAGCATCCCCAGGAATGTGATGTTTTTCCTGGCAAAAAACCTTTCGAGAAATTAATTTTTATTGTGTCGATGCTGCATAATTCTTTTTCTGAATCACAAATGTTTCACTTAATTTAAGCCAGCCTCCGACGACTATGATGATCAAGAATTCAGAAATATAAAAGATAGAGAGGGTTGTAAAAACACCGCTTGTCCAGCCATAGCTATGTAATCCGACTCCGAGTAAATTCACTCCCCACCAGGAAAACGCAACGATACATCCACCAAATACTGCAGCTAAATTGATACCCAATTCACGAATATAGCCACCCATTCGTCCATGTAGAATAGCCAGTTCCCACAGAACGATAAGCAACGCGCCATTTTCTTTAGGATCCCAACCCCAAAATCGACCCCAGCTATCATTGGCCCAAATTCCCCCCAGGATTGTGCCAACTACGGAGAAAAGCAGACCGAAACAAATAACCCCATAAACCATTCGGGTTAAATTGCGATAGGTTACATGATCGTCATTTTTGTATTTTATAAGTCGCAGAACCAGATAGACGTGGGCAATGGCACTCGCCAGTAACCCGGCCGCGTAGCCAATGGTGATGGTGGTAACGTGAGTTGATAACCAAAAATTCGAGTCGAGTACAGCTACCAGGCTGGTCATGGTGTCTTCACCCTGATTTACTTCAAACTTATTTGCTAAAAACAATCCAATAACCCCCAAGATAGATGCAATTGCTAATCCCACTTTCTGCCGATTCACCCATTCCATAAATAAAGCAACCAATACCGCGATAATAGTGATGAAAAGAATCGATTCATATAATGTGCTTACAGGTGGACGGCCTCTGATTATGCAGCGTAATATTATGCCGAATGTCAACAGAAATGACGCAATAGTAACAAACAAAAATCCCAGTTTGTTAAAGATTTTGATTTTAGGTTTTAACCATGATAGCGAAATGATGATAAAACTAAAAATGAAAAATATGAGACTGTAATAAAAGCTCTGACTTTTATAGAAAAATACTTCGATTGGTATCTTTTTATATTCACCACGGGCGGTGGATAGTTGGTTTAATTCGGACGTTAGAGTAGAAAATAGATTATTAACCGTGTTCGTATCATTTCTATTTTTAGCCAACTTCTCTAGTAGGGAAAGCAATTCAATATGCTTATCCAACTCATTGTCGTGAAAGAATTTCAGTGCAACGAGATCGGATGGTGTCAGCCATTCTTTTTCCTGCTCGTAACTCATATTGGGCGGAAATAGCTTTATCGCAACCGATTGACTACTATGCAGGTCAAGCGTATTGAGAATGTTTCGATACACTTCTAATTCTTTCTCTATATTTAAGTCGCTTTTTGTCGTGCTTTTCTCTTTAAGAATATTAAATTGGTCGATCACCGAGTCTGATTTGTATAGTACATCGCTTAGAGCTACCACTGTTTTGTTCTGAAAAATTTTAGACAGTGAGCTTTCAGGGGGAATGTCATATTTAAATTTGGTAAATTCTAAGAAATGTATCAACAGGTCAAATAGAGATATGTTTTCCGCTAGATGTACGGTTTGTGCCTGGATAATATTTCTATCTTTTTCCTCAATTTTGGCAAACTCATTTGCCAATTCAAATAATTTGAGTTTACCGGATTCCAGCTCATTATATGAATATCTATCGCGCTTCTTTTTGTTGGCATGGGATATGGCAATCGAGTCTAAGACGGCATCATTCTGAACTAAAAATACGTTATAAGATTTTGCTTTTTCAGGGAAAAATAAACAATCCAACAGCCACTCCAGTGCAGACATTTTCCGACGATTTTCAGTGTAGTGAATGCGGCGCCCGTTGAGTCTTAACAAGCGAAAGCGGGCGAAGGTATCAAGTGGTTTTATTCTACCGCTATCTTGCACTGCGATACGAGATGCCGTATTTAGTGTTTCTTTTTGCCAATGTGACTCAGATTCGGTTTGCCCGTTGCAATACAAGAACGTAGAGAACGTTAAGACCACTATAAATAAATTATGTCGAATTAACTGATTTGATTTAAGTGATAGAATCATTTTTTAATCTTCGATTTTCGTTTCGGATATACTTAAAAAGTTTTTGTAAAAAATGAATAAGCAGGCCTATTGCGATGATGTAACATGCGTACGTTGGATATTGATCTGCAGGGTTTCGGACTACTGCGAACGTTGAAAATAATCGTTCCCCTGGTTTTGCATTTCCAGGTCCCCACGATGCTTGAAATAGGGTATATCCTTTGTGACGAAGCGGTTCATTCATTGTTATCTTAAGTGATTGGGAAACATTGTTTTCAACTTTTGTAATATCACTCATAAACACTTTGGCAATAGCAGTTCCCGGGTGCAGTTCTCTTGTAAATTTATCCAATTTGACGGTAAACGGCAGTTTCCAACTTCGTGGTCGTAAATGAAATGACCATTTTTTCCCATCGATATCAACACTATATGGGAATCGTTCCATTCCCCAAAGTATGCCGTCGTTTGTTTGATTGTTGCCATTTTGAATAACTGAAACATAAACACCGGCGACATTCTGTTCTGCTTCTTTATTTGATTGCAATTGGTTTAGGAAATATCCATCGATGATCGGGACGGAAACATTGAACATAGGATCTTTGGGAAGTGGTTGTGCGTTGGCCATGAACAACTTTAGTTCAACTTCAAATGGAAGCAATGGTGACTGGAATCGTTGTTTACGGTTACCGGTTAAATGTTTGAATTGTTTTCCAGGAATGATGAATTCTTTATACTGTGATTTTGAGGTCGGTTCGACAATAATAAGTTCCCATTCATAGTAGCTTAGAAATTTATCAGATTGTTCGTTTTCGTATAGAGTGATATAGCCGTCGATTGAAAAAGCATAGGTGATAAGACTGCTGACTATGATTAATCCAATCCCAAAATGGGTAATTAAAATGCCGATTCTTGAACGACTTTTTTTTATCCGTACAAATCCGCCCAAAATTAAATTAATAAATAAAAGAGTCAACAATAAACCTCCACCGGGTAAAGGAATTGGAAATTTATTGAACAGATAATGGGTCAGGAAAATGGAATTGAAATATTTTTGCTGAACCTCGTAGATACCGTAATCGATTTGCTCTAGCGTGCCGAAAAATGTTAAAATCATCAATAGAATCAGAATAATACAAGCAAAACCAAACGATCCTAAAAATTTATAGATAGTCTTCAGAGCTTTCATAGATTGGATTATAATGTCTCAAATGATTTACAGAACATCAAAAAATTTTGACGTTCCTTTTCAATCACGGATTCGGGCCCGGTCATCTTAATAAATATCATTGATTTATTAAAACTAAATATGACTCCAACCATCATGAAATCATTAAAATTTTTCCCGGACATATTGGTATAATTTCCTATGATGTCAATATGTTTCGCTTTCGTTTCCAAAATGTCAATTTCAGGTACACCATCTAGTGATTTAATTTTTTCATTACCGTGTCCCATTTGCTTATACCATCGATTGATGTTGGGTAAGACTCCACCAGCGTCACCGGGCAACATGACAACATAGCATTCGGAGTTTGAATGTGTTCCGATTTGGTAAGTTGCCATCCTCATTTTTTGATCAGCTTGTTCGATCCAATGTTCTGGAACTTGCCAACTGAATTTTGTGGATTTCTTTAATTTTGCGCCAGGCGTTGAATGATTGTGATTATTGGGTAGGTTTTTGAGTTTAAGTGATGCAGAAAAAATATTAAAATTATCTAATTCATTTTCTAAAAGTTTAGCTGGACCAACCATTTTTATAAATATAGAGATCCCTTTATGTTCCAAAATTAATCCGACAAGCATATAATCTTTCTTAAATTGATCATCACTCATTCCCTTAAAATCACCAGAAAATTTGGTATATACAGCCTCCTGTCCCAGCAGCATTTTTTTCGGTAATTCGGCAATGTCCGCTGCGGTTAACGGGGGGAGTAACATTTGCAAACGCCAGCGATTTATATTGGCAAGAAGTCCACCACCGGTACCCTGAAGCACACTGACGTAACATTCTGCATCTGAATTTTCACCAAAGGATAAATTGATTAGACGCATTTGGGTTGCAGACTTTTCACTCCATCCATTTGGTAATATCCAGTCAAATGGGTTTTCTCCATGGCTGTGATCATGGCCGGGGTTTGAGCGGGGTTGCGTTGAGAAATCGTTTCTAAATCGTTCGGAACTCGATTTTGCTGACATAAATAATTCAGCATTTTCATCAACAATTCGTGATTCAGAAATCGTGATGACGTCTTCTTTTTTTGAACAGCCTATAATGAGCAGCGCCGAAAACAATAGCGGATAAATTTGTTTCATATGTTTCTATGAAATATTAGAGCGTTATAGTTTAGATAAAAAAAGTGCCCGATTAATGGCATCGGTGCAATAATTGTTATTCGCAAAATATCATTCGAAAATATAGGTTTAAAGATAAATTATTAATTTCCCTGATATTTAGTTGCCGCAGATATTAACACATGCGTTTGTTTTTACGAGTGCATTAAATTTAATACGATATAATATTCGAATGCCTGGAGAAAATTAAGATGACATTATGGGATGGACGATTCAATCAGAAACCCGATGAATTGGTTGCAAAATTTAGTGAATCAATCTCATTTGATCAACGATTATACGCACACGATATACGTGGAAGCATTGCACATGTTTCCATGTTAGGACGGTGTCGTATAATCCCTGAAGAGGATGCAAAATGCATCATCAATGAATTAAATAATATTCGATGTGAAATTGAGTCCGGAACCTTTCAATTTGATGAACGGTATGAGGATATCCATATGAACATCGAAAATGCATTGCTTGATCGGCTGGGAGATACCGGAGCGAAGATTCATACAGCTCGCAGTCGAAACGATCAGGTCGCAACAGATACTCGCTTATATATACGTGATGAAATCGACCAAATCAGTGGTCTTCTTATTCACCTAAAATCAAGTCTGGTTGGTGTGGCAGAAAAATATTCGCATGTGATTATGCCGGGTTTTACGCATCTTCAACATGCTCAACCTGTATTGTTTTCCCATCATTTACTGGCTTATGTGGAAATGCTGCACCGAGATGGTTGCAGACTAACCGATTGTCGCAAACGTCTAAATCAATTGCCATTGGGATCAGGTGCGTTGGCAGGGACGTCACTACCAATTAATAGAGAGGTTGTTGCATCTGAATTAAAATTTGACAGTATCACGCAAAATAGCATGGATGCAGTATCAGATCGTGATTATATCATAGAATTTTTAAGTGCTGCGTCGATTATCATGGTGCATATGTCTCGGTTATCAGAAGACATTATTTATTGGGTAAGTCAAGAATGTTCATTTGTTGAATTGAGTGATACGTTTTGCACCGGATCAAGTTTAATGCCGCAAAAGAAAAATCCGGATGTTGCAGAATTAACACGAGGGAAAACTGGACGTGTTTATGGCAATTTACTTTCGGTGTTGACAATGATGAAAGGATTGCCTTTATGCTATAATCGAGATATGCAGGAAGATAAAGAACCCTTATTTGACACAATTGATACTATAAAGTTGATTTTATCGGTTTATTCTCCAATGATAAAGAATATCAGGGTGGATGAATCAATCATGAAAAACGCAGCATCAGATCCCTTTTTGATGGCCACAGATCTGGCTGAGTGGTTAGTCAGCAAAAATGTTCCCTTTCGTACAGCTCATAAAAAAGTCGGATCATTGGTCGGATACTGTCAGGCGAAGGATATCTCACCAGATACGCTTAATTTAAGGCAGTTAAAGGATTTGATTCCAGAATGTAATGAAGATTGTTTTTCACTCTTCGATCCTGAAAAAAGTATCGCGTCACGTAACGTTACCGGTGCTACCTCCGGTGAACAGGTTAGGAAACAAATTGAATTTTGGAAAACAGAACTCGATGTCAATTACTAAACGATCAAAGATTTTGATTGTAGGGACTGGAGCAGTTGGTGGGTTTTATGGTGGTAAGTTAGCCGAGGCAGGCCAAGATGTTTCGACATTATGCCGTTCTGATTATGAAATTGTAAAATCTGAAGGAATCAAGGTTAAAAGTTGTTCGGGAGATTTTGCGTATAGACCTGCACAGGTTGTCAAGTATATCAGTGACTATAGAGGGTGTCCTGATTATGTCATCGTTACCCTGAAATCCCTGCCTAATATAGATGTTTCAGAGTTAATCGGACCGGCTGTGGCACCATCGACATCAATTGTATTGATTCAAAATGGTATTGGAATCGAGACCGTTATTCGTGATAATTTTCCAGACAATGAATTGGTAAGTGGATTGGCTTTTATTTGTGTGTCACGGATAAAAGCGGGAGAAATTCATCATCAGGAATATGGTCGGCTTGTATTAGGATTATACCCTAACGGTGCGTCTGAAAATGTTGAATTATTAGTTGAGTTATTTATAAATTCAGGGGTGCACTGTACTATTTCTCATGATGTCATAAGGGAACGATGGAAAAAGCTTTTGTGGAATGCATCTTTTAATACAATTTCAGTATTGACTGGCGCGGATACGAAATCGATACTCGATAATAAATATACCGCTGAGCTGGTACTTAAAATCATGAAGGAGGTGCAGACAGTCGCAACGGTTTCAGGTCATGATATTGAGTCATCGGTTTTACAAAAATATATCGACGACACTCGAAAAATGAAACCTTATAGGACAAGCATGTTGCTCGACTATGAAGCAGGCAAAAAAATGGAGATTGAAGCGATTTTGGGAAATACGATTGCTATCGCTCAGAAGTACAGCACTCAAGTTACAAACTTAAAATGTTTGTATGGACTGCTTATGTTAATTAATAATAACCTGAATCCGTAAGATAATATAAAACATGTTGCATAACCATTTGGTTATAAATAGATTACGGCAATACTCCACATACCACCTTGTATGCCTGCGAATTTATGTAACACTTTCTATTTCAAAGTGTTACACATCTTGATTCATATTGTCTTACTGATTTAGAAATAAAATAAATTAGGCTTCAGCATAAACGTATTTTCTTAAAGCGTCCTGTACCTCATTCAAACACTTATTGCCGAAATATCTGATATTCATTAGATCATCAATTGATTGTAGCGCTAGTTGTGACACCGTTCTAATTTGTACTGAATTTAATCCATTAACACTTCTTCTGGAAATATTCAGCACAGTAATTGGTATGTCACTTGATTGGAGAAAATTTTCCTTGTCCCTAGCGGCAATACCAGAATTGAGACACGACTCTATTATAGGAAGCGATCTCATAGTAAGGCGATTTATTTTTCGAAAACTTTTCGCTTTGCTAAGCAAAATCCTTTTGTTGTTTTTGTTGTTTTTATTTTTGGATCCGTTTTCATTTACAAATGGTGAAACTTGTCGAAAATTACCATGATTATCAATATTTTCATCCTCAATCAACGCCTTTAACTTTTTCAATGACTGCATCTGAATTTGTCTGACCCGTTCACGTGTTCTGCCTATGGTGAAACTCACTTCTTCCAGTGTCTTAGGACGGTTGCCATCCAAGCCATAACGCATAACTAAAATTACCTGTTCTCTTTTTTCAAGATTGTGGATTAATCCTTTTAGCCGTTGAAATATTTCCGAATCTTTAATAATGTCATCAGGAGTTGCTGACGTTGCGTCAGGGATGATGTCTTCAAAACTACCATTTTCACCTTTCTGGATTGGATCATGCATTGAAAATGTTTTTAAATCAGCTAATTTTAATCCTTGAATGGTGCGTTTTGTCAAGTCCAGATGTTCAGCAATTTCATTGTCGGTAGGCATACGGTCAAATTTTTCGGTGAGATGTACTTTTGCTGCACGTATCTTATTTATTTTCCCCGCTGAAGCGACGGGAACTCTAATGGTCCTACTCTTTTGCGACAATGCCCGGCGCATTGCCTGTTTAATCCACCATGCGGAGTAGCTGCTAAATTTTGCACCTTTTGCAGGGTCAAATTTCTCCGCAGCGCGCATTAATCCGATATTTCCCTCAGAAATTAAATCTAATAAAGGTAACCCTAACCCTTTAAAGTCATGAGCAATTTTTACAACTAAACGTAGGTTTGCTTTTATCAATTTTTGGTTCGCTCTATTGTCACCCAACTTAATCCTGCGAGCAAGTTCAACTTCCTCATCTTTACTAATTAGCGGAATCACACCAATTTCCTGCATGTAAGCCTTCATCGGATCATTGCTTTGATACATTCGCATCCTCCCATTTATGTGGAAAATAATTGAAATTTAATAAAGATATTTTGATAATTAAGCTTCCAGGACTATTAGATTTCTGACAATACGCCCGTAGTATGGATATTCAACAAAGTTTACTAATATTTTAATGATTTCTTAAGAGAGTGCGCCTCCTTTAAAACTTTAATTATTTATAACTATTTTGAATTTGATATGTTAGCTTGAAGAATGTCTTTTCTGAATTCGTCAATATATACTAAATTTAGTTAAAAATCGTCGTGACGCAAATGCAATCACCGAGAAAACTCAACATATTATGAAAAATACCATAAAAACATCAATTCGAGCGATTATTGGAATCGGGCTTGCAGTGTTTTTAATTAAACAAGTTTTGAATTACAGCGGAGTTGATATTGCGGCTGAATTTGAGGAGTGTCAAAAGGAATTTCTTCTATTTGCATTTTTAGGCTATGGAATGGTGCTATTACTTTGTATCTATCGATGGAAACTACTTTTAGATGTGCAGGGTGTCAAATTGACATTTTTTACACTAATCCGACTAAGTATGATTGGAATATTTTTTAATTTGGTCGTGCCTGGTGCAGTTAGCGGCGATCTATTCAAGATGTATTATATATCCTCTCATAGTTCCGGAAAAACAACTGAAGCCGTGTTAACGATCATGCTTGATCGGATTATTGGATTATTTGGTTTATTTCTGGTTACATCTATCGCCATTTTTTTCTCATTTGATTTTCTATTGAACACGTCACCAGAAATACGATATAGTGTTTACTTAATTGGTAGTGGTAGTATTGCAGGTGTCATTGGATTTATCCTTATCTATTATCGTGAGAGCCTCCGCTCCGTACCTGTATTAAATAGAATTACGATTTTATTGAAGGGTATTTTACCAGAGAAAGTCAACGAGATTGTACTTAAATTGGTCGCGGCTCTTGATCTATATAGGCATAATCTTAGAGTGATTTTTTACGCTCTACTGCTATCCGCTACCGTTCATCTTTCATTATCGTTCTGTGTTTATAGTGTTGGTAAAGGATTTCACGAAAATGTAGTTGGCTTGAAGCACTATTGCCTATCAACTCAGATAGCGAACGCAATCACAGCAATTCCAATAACCCCATCTGGCTTTGGAAGCCGTGATTTTGTATTATCATATTTCTTGGTAGAAGGTGGAGCATTAAAGGAAAAGGCAGGTATCATCCCACCGTTTTTTTCTATTGTGATTGCCGTATGGAGCTTAGTCGGTGGGGCATTTTTTATTTTCCATAAAAGACAAGCGGGATAGATTCTTTACGGTGTAATCTTAGTTTTTTTCTCATTTTATTGTGCTTTTATCGCCGGCGTAGGTTGTGTGTTGTGTCATTCTTAACGTTTTATCGTAGCCTTTCGTCACTTTAATCGTAATTTTGAGGCACGACCTAAGCTATGTCGCGCCGATGGTAGTTTAACGATCAAGGGGTTGATGAATCCATTTCATAATTTAAGGCAATCTCCGATATTTCGCGAAAACGGAATTCAATTAATTCGTAATTCCTTATAGCTTCCGAGGGTAGTCTTTTTAATACTCATTGCGATCTATCACTATTTGTATCAGTTCTGAGGTGGGTTGATGACTCGTCTTGACGCTTTGGCTTGACTTTTTCCTTTGATGCCTGAAATCCAAACATGGTTAACCACTGCATTAATTCTTATTTGAGAATGTAGTATCGCTAATAGGTAATAAGTTATTTTTTTCAGAAATTTCTATTAAGTCTGCGAGAATATGTAATGTCTGTGTTAAATAAATGTCTGATTTCTCTTTGTCAATTTCTGTTTCTTTTGATGATTCAGCTTTCTTATTATTATCCTTTTTATTCTTGTTTCTTTTGCCTAAGATGGCTTTGCTTCTTTCAGCCCAATATTCGTCCTCTTTCTTCATTGCCAGCCGCTTATCCTTATTTAATGAAATAGATTTTTCTTGTTTTCGAATGCCATATTTTTTAATGTCACCATCCAACTCCTGAAACTTTTTATTATTCTTTAAACGTGCCATCGAATTTTTCCTAATATCATCAATAACACCGGAAATATTAATTTCCTTTTTAATGGATAGTGGGTCTATTTCATCCCATGGCATTACGTGTTTAAGGTGCGATTCTCCTATTTCCATATGATCTAAAAACGATGGAAATACAATGGATGGAGAAACTCCTTTTTTCTGTGTGGAGGCGCCAGTTACCCGATAAAACTTTGCCATTGTATATTTCATCGCTCCTGATTTTTTGTCCTTTAACATTTTTATTCGGCTAAGTTTTAAAACTGTTTGTACCGTTCCTTTTCCATGGGTACTCATATCGCCTACGACAATTCCTCGATCATAGTCTTGGATTGCCCCGGAGAAAATTTCTGAAGCTGATGCACTGGATTTATTTACCAAAACGACCAATGGTAAATCATAGGAAAATCCCTCATCATTATCTCGGCGCACCTGTACTCCTTGGCGACTTCTAACCTGCACAACAGGGCCTTCAGGTATGAATAGACCTGAAAGATTGATGGCTTCTTCTAAGCTTCCGCCGCCATTTGATCGCAAATCAATCAGCAAACCACTAATGTCATTATTTTTCATCATATCATTGATGATTCGTTTAACATCTGATCCTGTACTTTTTGCGTCCTTTTTCCCATTTTTGATACCTTCAAAATCAGCATAAAACGATGGAATATCAATCACTCCTAAATTTAGGGATTTCCCATCGCTCAGCTTAAACTCTTCAATTCGCCCCTTTGCTTCCTGGTCTTTTAGTTTCACCTCGTCTCTAATTAAATCAATAACAGTTGGTGCACCATGCAGTGATTTAACTACAGTAAGTCGGACTTCCGTGTCTTTTGGGCCTCGAATTTTTCTTACAACCTTATTTAACGGCATATCTACGACTTCAATAGGTGATTCAGAACCTTGAGCTACAGCAGTAATTCTGTCACCCGGTTGTAATCTACCATCTCGTTCTGCGGGTCCCCCTGCAATCAGATTGACGACTTCTGTATAACCGTCAACATATTTTAGTGTTGCTCCTATTCCCTGAAGAGATAATCTCATCGCAATATTAAAATCTTCCAAAGAACGCCAGTTCAGGTAGCTGGAATGAGGGTCAAAAATGTGAAGAACTGCCGAGAGAAAATATTCCATTACGTCTGCATTGTCATTTTCGGAAAAATATGAAAGATATTGCTGGTATTTTTTTACAACTTTTTCCTCAGGTGTAAGAGGCTCTGACTCAAAATTGCTTTTCTCTTCTTCCTCTTTTTCAGATGTTTCAACTAAGAATTTGTTGACGAGTAAATGATTTTTTATTCGCTTTCGCCAAATACCATTCATTTCCTGAATGTCTTTTGCCCAGGGCGATTCAGTTCGATCAATTACAATTTCCTCTTCCCTATCGAAATCAAACGTTTCATTTACCGCTACGGTGACATATTCTACGCGATCTTTTATGCGCTGCAGGTATCTGTTATAGATATCGAAAGCAAATTTTACATTTCCAATTGCTAAATAATCATCTAATAATGTCTTATTCCTGATGAATTCATCTAAATCTCGTTGCAGGAAGTAATAATGATGAGGATCAAGTCGCTCGAAGTATTCTTTGAATAACATTTTAGAAAATTGATTGTCGAGTTTCTTGTTAATATAATGTTGTCTCAGGATCAATTTAACCGTTACTTTTGCAATGTCTTGATCCAAATTTGTGGGAGTAAGGGTCGGTGATTTTCCTACAGAATCCTGCTGGGTATGTGAATGGCTTAGATTAACAAATAATGCAATTGCTGCAATGAACCATTTAGATTGTGATGGTATTAGATGACTAATATCTTTAATTTTATTCATTAATTATCCTTCTCAGTTTTGTCCAATTAAGGGGCGTGATTAACGATTAGGTGTTATGTTTGATCTGTTGCCTGAGTCACTTAGGCTATTCGTTTTAGTATAGCAAAGTGATGCTTAATATATATCGTATAATGTCATTGAGTTTATGTCGTTGAAGTTACCGTGTTTTGGAAGCCCATATTTGCCGAACGCGATCAGGTATTCGATCCCGTTTAGCGAAAAAACGACTGACTGAAAAGATCCCACAGGCGTGATCGAAAAAACTACTGCGTGCAATAAACAATGATTTAGAGCTGATCTGAAAAAAGGCCTCATCACCACGAATAATATGATTATAATTATTAATCTTGACTCATAATTTGTTTTGAATGTGATTTAAACAAAAAGTTGCAATTCATTCAAATATAAACCGCTCTAAATCTTCGTCTTTAGGAGCACCCAGATGAATTGCCTTAAAGTACCATTCTTTAGCAATATTAATTTTAGGGGGATCCTGAGCTGCGAATAATATCGCTAATTTGAAAGCTGTGTTTTCATTGAGTTCATTTAATGAAAATGATTTCCTTAAATGTATTTCTGCCTTGCTTAGATTACCAGTTAAACTATGCACGACACCCAGGTTGTGATGAAATTCTGCGTTTAAAGGATGCATTTTTACACCAGATTCTAATATGGATGAGGCTTCTTGCAGTTGATTGAGCTTTATATATGATTTTCCTAACGCTGCAATTATTTTTGGATCATTCGGTTGGTTGGTCAAGGCTTGTTTTAGATAATTAACAGATTGTTCAAAATCATTTAATTCCTGGAATATATATCCTAATCTCAGTAATGGTTCGGTGAGTTTATTATTGATCTCCAGAATTTTTTAGTAAGCATCTCTTGCAGTTTCAAAATCATTTTCTTTTTCTGCCATTGATGCCTGGTATAAGAGCCTTATTAAAATGATCTCTTCATTCACATCTGGATTAAATATCGCGTTATCGGATAAATTATCTGAATCTGAATTTAGAGAACCACGAATGATTCTTTGACTCGTTTTATTCAATCCTAATAGTATTATGTGTTCTTGTTCCAATATTTGAACTTTGTTTTCTAAATTTTTAATTTCTTTCTTGAGCAGTTCGTTATCGTTTGCTAATACGTCGAGGATATCAGAGACTGTGGGGATGGTACTAACTGAATTAACATCTGATGTACTATTTTGGAGATAGTCTAACAGTGTATCAATTTTTTCTACCTGTATTTTTCGGCTTGTTTTGTCCAGCTCATTTACCCGTTTACTAGAGGATTTTTTCCTAAAAGAAACGATTTCGGGGTGCCAGTCAGGATAATTATTTTGTAGATGATCCAAAATTGATTTTGCTTGGAGATGCATATCAATCGCTTCTATATTTTTATGATCAATAACCAAAATTTCTGCTTCATTTATTTTAGTTAAAGCATCTAAAAATAGTTGTGGGGCATAATCGGCTTTGGCCGATATATCCTCAGTACATATCGCTGAAATGGAAAGGAAAAGAAATCCCAAAAAAATCAATTGCTTGATAATATTACTTTTCACATAGATTGTCCTGATTTTTGAATATAAAGTGAATAATAGTAATTCAACTATAATTACAGTTATAATTGAAACTCGTTAAACGTCATCCGCAAAGGAGGGATGACTAAAATTATAAAATCGAAGCGTGAAACAAATCATAATGACTGAATGTCGTAAGCTTAACATAGAACCGGAATATAGACATTAACCTGCTTCGTGAGAAATGCAGGTTAAAGGTTTGGTGGTTTTCACGTTTACAATTTGGAATTTGTTTAGAATTTCGCTATTTGAATTTAGATTTTGCCATCCGAAATTTTTTTCAGATGAGATATAGTTATAGCCCGCTGCCACTAAATTAATAGAGAAATGCAATTTCGAAGCGCTTGCTGGAGTTCACACTAAAACATGAACTCCAACAGCAATTAGATCGTACATAAATCGTATAACTTACTGTGCAACATTAAGTTTGAAGTAGTACCTATAGTTTTACTGCATTAACACAAGATATAACTTTGAAAGACAATAAATGCTTGGTGATAGAGATTACATGAAGAATGGTTGGACAGGTCCGGGTCATATTTCGGGCCATGGGGGTTCATCAGCAGTAAAAAAACTGATTATAATAAATATTATTGTCTATTTCGCGCAAAAGTTGACTGAGGGCGTTCCGACCAAACACACTAGTGATTTTATCTATTCGCAAGGTGGAGTAACGTCATATCTTTGGTTGAGTGAATTTTGGCAACCTGAATTTTGGCGTTTCATTACTTACATGTTTGTGCATGGTCCATTTTTTCATATATTCTTTAATATGTGGGTGCTTTTTGTAATCGGAAAAATTGTCGAAGGGCATATCGGAACGCCCGAGTTTTTGAAGATATATTTTTTTAGTGGATTTGTTGGTGGAGCATTTTGGTTATTGTTCAATTTTAATAACAACGCAGTGTTAGTTGGAGCTAGTGCAGGCTTAGCCGGGATTGTAATAGCAGCTGCATCGCTACTACCAAATATGAAAATGCTATTAATATTTCCACCAATCGTTATGAAAATCAAAACAATGGTAATTTGTTTAATCTTGATTGATTTTATTTTAATGATAAGCCCAATTGACACGGGGGTTGCTCATACCGCGCATTTAGGGGGATATTTGGCGGGATTTATTCTTGTCAAAAAATATATAAATTCAAAAAATTTACAGGGGTCGCGAAAACAAAATAAATTTTCGCTTTCGATGTTTTTTAAAAATTTGAAAAACCAATTTTATAACCTCTTCAAGCCTTCAAAAACGAGTGCTCCCGATTTTCAATTTGTAACCGACGAAGATGAATTGAATGATGAAGAATCAATCAATGCAAAAATAGATCCGATATTGGATAAAATTGGTAAATTCGGTATGAAAAGCCTGACAAAACGGGAGCGGCAATTGCTTGATCGTGCACGTGAAAAACTGAAAAATAGGAAGTAGTTAAGCACAATGTCCGAACCCGATTTAGGTGTACAGCTTAGTGGCCGAAGATTACGTAATCCTGTGTTGACTGCATCCGGTACTTTTGGATATGGAAAAGAGTACTCGGGGTTGGTCCCGTTTGAAAAACTTGGCGGTATTACAGTCAAAGGTGTATCACCATTTCCTTCACATGGAAATAACACGCCTCGTACTGCAGAAGTAAATTTCGGGATGATCAATTCAATCGGGCTGCAGAACCCGGGAATTGATAAATTTATTTCTCATCCAGACTATCTCCCATTCTTACGGACTTTGGACACGGCTGTGTATGTTAATATTTGGGGGAAAACAATTGAAGATTATGCGGAAGTAGCGTCTATACTTGAAGCTGAACGAAAAGGGATTGCCGGCCTTGAAATAAATATTTCGTGCCCGAATATCAAAGAGGGAGGAATGTCATTTGGAACCAATTTGAAATTGGCTGGAAAAGTGGTCAAAGCCGTCCGACAATCAACAGAAATTCCACTGATTACAAAGCTAAGTCCCAACGTCAATAATATCTCTGAATTTGCACGTTGTGTTGTCGACAACGGATCGGATATGCTTTCTTTGATAAATACATTTCCTGCTATGACAATAGACATCCATACACGCAAACCGAGGATTGCAACAAATTTTGGTGGACTTAGTGGCCTGGGGATCAAACCAATTGCGATCAAAATGGTCTATGAAGCTGCCAGAGCTGTTAATGTGCCAATCATAGGGATGGGAGGAATTTTTTCAGCCGATGATGCGATTGAATATTTTCTCGCAGGGGCAACGGCAATTGCTGTAGGAACGGCAATTTTTGCTGATCCACAAACACCGATTAAGGTCATTGAAGGTATCAAAAATTACCTGAATCAACATAATTTAGACAAATTAGAAGATATTATCGGGAAAGTTGAAATTAGCTAATAACGCTAGCCCTGTTTTCTCACAGAGCATCTACTATGAGAACCTAAATTACCTTATTTCATTGTTTTACCTCGACTGTCAGATTCTGCGTGTCTTTCTGCTGGACAGCAGAATCATTCTCTATTCATTGGTAATATACTGAAGTGACGCAATCTAATGATTAGTATTTTATCGATCGTGCACCGACAAAGAGGGCTGAAACAAAATAGTAGAGGGATGCCAGTGCATGATCGATAAAATACTGTTGAACTAAGCCGAATGTCGGTATTGGCAGTAATCTTGATAATCGGC
>JAJFLO010000137.1 GCA_021772675.1 Verrucomicrobiota bacterium
ATTCAGCAATGAACATTTTGGCAATCGCGCCGCACCCCTTAATATCAGGATTATTGATACGACCAGCGAGCTATTGGCATTGACTCGAAACTATGTCGTTTAGAATGTCATATCACTTCCCTCAAACGACTGAGTTCAGGAAAAAGGATCCTGAAAAAGGAGAAGATTTGGTTTTCATGAATTACGGCTATCATGAATTGGACGAAAACATGGAACAAGAAAAAATGGTCTCTTCGTTAAAAAAAAGATGTCACATTTCACAGAAGATAATGAAATGATGGTCCGACTTTACTTTTATCTTTATGAAAGTTTTTCTCCAGGGTTGAAGGATAAGAATATTGTTGAAGTTGTGTCCGGGCGTGGTGGTGGTGCCAGTTTCATTTCCCAAAATTATCCTATTTCTTCTTACCTATGAATCGATCTTTCTCCAAAGGCCGTCGAATTTTGCTGGGGAAGACAGCAAGCCGTTCCCAATCTTTCTTTTAACGAAGGCAATGCTGAGAGATTGCCTCTCCAGGATCGTTCCGTTGACGTAGTTTTCAATGTAGAATCTTCTCATTGTTATCCCGATTTTAAGGTCTTTGTCTCAGAGGTTTCAAGAATTTTAAGGTCTTCCGGGCATTTTATTTTCTGTGATTTCAGGCCGAAGGAAGAAAAAGAGTCTCTGCTCAAGATATTTGAGGAGCTAAACTTAACGATTATCTCGGAGGTTGATATCACTGAAAATGTATTGAAGGCATTACGTATCGATACTGACAACAGAGTGGCAATCCTGAAGCGATATACTCCACCGTTTCTTCAACCGTTTGCCGAAACGTTTGCATGAGCTACGGGGACTACTATGTATCGAAACTTTGAAAACGGTGATTACGTCTATTTTTATTTCGTATTAGTGAAACACCCTGATAGTTATCTAAACCGAAATATATAATATCAAGATGTCTTCGACTGACGTTAATTTGCTATGTCTCGATAAAATTGCAGTAAACGATAGGTAGCCCCCCAATGTCGTTAAGTTAAGAGATAGGTTGATATGCAAATGCAAATTGAAATTTTTTTTCTATCTTTTTTCCGTTGAAAGCTTCGAGTTATTCGAATTTGGGTCGGCCTAATTAAAAATAATTTGCGTATCCGTTCAATGATATAGTTTATTGAGTCTCCAAAAAAGAGCAAGATGCCGAATTCTTTCATATTGCCAAAGCTCTCGTTTGACTAATCTTATAGTCATGTTTGTCATTTTTTATCTTAACTTCAATCTGCTCATCGATTCGGGCAATCAGCATCGAAGCTAAATTAAACGCGGATTTCCGCACAATTAGTTGTGCCCTGATTTCATAAAAATTCGAATCTTAATTTTTTCCCATTCAACCAAGGTATTTTGGGATTTTCTTTATCTAATAGAGCTTGCTTGACGATGGGCATGTGAGATCGTCTGTCAAGTTGAATAATGATTTCATTTTCCTTGTTAATGACATAACCGCCTGTCTCAACAATTTTTCTATACAGTTGCTTAGGTTCCATTTTCTGGCAGCCTTTAAGATTTTTTGCAAGCCATCGGTAACACCCATTTGCCACAACGGTTAAGATCACATCAAGATTAACGTTAAGTCTTATCTCACTGCTTAAGCAATCCATATGAAAAAAATTGACGTTAATGCCCAACTCATTTTCAATGTAATTTCTACTGATATATCTTTGGATCACTTCTCTGCCGGTAATTTTATTATTGTTAGTGATAAATAAAGTGGGCTGTGCCCGACTTAAGCCAGTGACCGCTATTTGCCTACAGAAGCCTTGGTAATTTCTGAGCTTTACCTGATCATCGATGTATTTTAGCCTTTTATGTTTCCTTGTCGGAGTGTCAATAAATGCAGCCTTCCAGTCTGAACCCGGACGTTGCAGAAGGTCTTTTATGATTTTTTGTCCACGAGTTCGAACCGTAATGAAATTAATGTTATTTTCTTGGAGTTTATTCAACGTCTTGTAAGTGGTTAATTTACTGTCAAAATACAACCAGTTTGGTTTGACGCCGGCGATTTTTTTCCAGTACTCGACGAAGCGAAGCGGCATTTCATCTTGCTCATTGCGAAGAATATCAGCCGTTGCATAGCACAGCATTGGACTTTCAATTGACTGAGCAAAAAATGACAAAACGCTTTTTGTGGCTTTGCCTCTCATTGGAACCCAGTGATTCTCCAGAGAAGAATTATCACTTCTGTGAGGTATACTATGAAAATCAAGGGCAAATGTCGAGGCGTCAGGACATAATTGCGGGAATACAGCTTTCCCCCATTCACTCAAAAGAAGTTCGTGATGATCTTCAGACAAGCGGTAGGAATAATCTATTGAGGCAGATTTTTTGGGTAAAACATTCAATCCTGCAAATAGTCCAAGCGCTTCGTCAAAGTTCCAGTCTGTAATATGACTTTTTCGTTCCTTGTCAAGCAGTTTGAGTGTTAGTAAGCTTAAAAAATAACTCAATGCCGGAATCATTTTACTGCCCGGAATACCAGCCTTTTCAATAATCTTAGGCAATTGAGCTGACAGCAAAAATGGAATAAAAAGGAAAATGCCGGCAACTCGGCTATACAATTTGAACTCTTTACTCAAGTCCAGTTCATTTACATTGGCGACCTTCGGTAGCTCTGGGGCAACTATCGGGATCGTTAATCCTGGAATCTCGCGTGATTCTATTTCACGCTTCACCCGATATTGTTCTTCCCTTGTTCGTTTACCTAACCCAATCAATCCATTTTCTCGAAGCACTTGATCAATCAGCGAAATGCTGACTTTTTTCTCAGCAAGGAGCAACGCCTGATAGATATCCGTATTGGCATAACCTCTGGCTCTCAACAAAATGACGTCGTCACGTACTTCTGGTTTCTTTCGATCCTTTTTTGGACCGGTTTTTGAGGAAATGAAGAATGATGAATTTTGGTTGCTTTCGAAACTCTTCTTAAAATCTCTAATGCAGGTTTGAACAGTATAGAACTTGATATTGAATTTTTTAGCAACCTCTTTTACCGGCAATTTCTCAACGAATCTTGCCCGCAAGATTTCATAATGTTTATGACGCGGTGAATTTGGTTCAAGAAAGAATTTTTCATACGAAAGCTCAGCGGTCATTTTCATCCACTCATTCAGGTTATAATTAACATTATAGTATAATAATAATGTAACCATAAAACACAAGAATTCCAATTGGATAATTTTAAATTTATAAAAATATCAAAGACAATTCTTCGCCTATTCAGCTATACGCTATGGAGTTGACGGCAATAAGTGGAACTGACCGAAAAACAAAGTATTGCGTTCAATAAATCAGGAAGATGAAAATTTTATAATTTAAATAATACGCTATTATCATATTATTTATAGCCTATTCAAAAAGGGCAACGAACTAACTGTTCAATTCGAGAAGAATGGAATATTGTATGATTGATACAAAAAATCAGGGTGAGCTAATCAACGCGGAAATCCGCGTTAAACATGAGAATTTTGGCAAAGAAATCCAGTTTTACAGCAATAACGCTTTTTCCGGAATACTTGTCGATTCCCATTTTACATTTCAATAACTTCTATGCTTCCGCTACAGGCCATCTGAAATGATACAGTTCTTCAAATGAATCGTATGAATAGTTTTCAAAATCAGTAAGAGATGTGATGAAAACTTCTGTTTCACCAGTTTTAAGCTCAATTCTTATTAATCTGAGAATCCAGATCTCTTGACATACGGCGAAATTTCATTTCCTATTTTTGGACATTGAATACCATGCGTAAATTGGTGCGGGGATATTTTGGTGTGATCACAGTCATATGGTCACAAAGTCGTTGCAGCATTTTTGTTCGTTCCGGGGTTGATTGTTTTTGCAGGGTGACAAACAGAATTTGTCCCTCTACCTTGATCGCACCAGTGGATTGAAAAAAACCATCAAGTATGCCGCGTTCATTGCCGTTGATTCCCTGCCAGTACTGTTTGAGTATTGTTGCCAATTTTCCTTCAATGTGGTAGGTGGTCATTTTGACGATATTGCAGATCAATCGGCTTTGGGGTTCAAGTTGCTCATAGTCAGCGGCGCTTTCCCGTTCAGGCGTTGTCTCAAGAACTTGTCGATTCGCCTTCAAATTGGCCACCAGTTGTTTCAGGTCATTGACCTTTTTAGAAGATAATGCTTCAAGCCGATTTGAGGATATGAGTAAATCATTTTCTGATAAGTTTTCATAAGCTGTGCCCAGAATCGCACCTATGCGTTGACGAATCTTTGTGATCGATTTTGTCAATTGAGTAAATTCTGGGTTTGGATGATCGGTGTGTGAATTGATTTTTTTGACCTTGTAAACACATACGTGATCTAAATCGTACATGGCCTTAGAGTATTTAAAATAATTTTCCTGGGTCCATCGTTTGAAAAGTGTTGATGCAACCGCCACGGGGTCCAAATCGATCCGACTGGTAACCAGATGAGTTTGCCCCCCATCCTTGCGAAGGATGATAATTTCACGGATGTTCAAACAGCGTCGTGTCTTTCGATACTGTCCCTTTGAATTCTTTTGGTAAACTGCCATTTCAATGCGATGATCGTATGGCGCATATTCATAGTCTTTGTCGTTGATCTTTGTTTTTTGCTCCTTGAATAAAGAGATGTCGATCGCCTTTGGATTCTTATTGTAAGCGATAAAATCGCAATCTAAACGGGTAATTTGTTCAAATACCAAGGCACTGGCGCCTGCCCGGTCGAAGATGATTGTTAATCGTTTGTTTTTACATAACTTTTTTGCCTGAAGGACAATTCAGGAAGAATCCGGCTCATGCTTTGGTTAAATTCCGTGGGAATACACAAAAGTGGAGTTCCATCTCCAAGATTAACCCAATAATCTGTAGTCGCCTTTAGCGCTCGATTTCGGGTGGTTGAAAATGTCTTCCCCAATTTTCTTTTGCCATAATAACATTGGACATGGCCATCAATGTAAAGTATGGCATCAGGCAACGTCGCTTCTGCGAAGCGTTTTTTCCCAAGAAGAGTCATCAAATTTACTCCCTGAGCGCGACTGGCCAGGATTCGAATTTTGCAACGTAATGTCTTCACCGATGGAGCCCGGTCTAAGCCTAAAATTCGTCCGAGCTTTTGGGGATTTCGGCGATTGATCTGTTCGGGATTTTTGATCCGTAGAATAGCCATCAAAAAAAACTCATAAATACGTTTCTGAGCCCATAAAATGATGGAAAAGTCGTCAGTCTGCCATAATTCGCAACATAGCAAGCCAACCGTAAGGCAGGCAGAGGGACGGACGACATTGAGAAGTTGGAAGAAGCAAAGGCTTCCCCGTAACGGGGAGATACGATCTGAAACATGATCGCTCTTAAACGCCGAAGGCAGTAGAACTGGCGGAAAACGGAGGCCCACGTCCAACAGGTGTTTTATTGCGAGATAATTTGCAGAACCGTTATGGATAGGAGAGCAATAGATGGTGCAAACCAGAGCACCTATCAGCAATGCTAAGAAATGGTCCCAGCTCAACTGAAAGGTCATTCGGAGCAATGTTAGACGGCTACAGATGCGTATCGCAAAGGCTATTGTGGAAGGTCGATGGAACAAGGCAAGAGTCTTGCAATATCGATTAACCAACTCGTTTCATGCCAAACTGCTGGCAGTCAAACGAGTAACCTCAAATAAGGGGAAGAAAACCCCTGGCGTAGATGGCATCCTATGGATGGGGGCCGGAGCTAAATGGCGGGCAACGTTTAGCCTGCTTCGACGTGGCTACAAACCGCAACCACTTCGTCGGATCTACATTCCGAAGAAGAATGGCAAGAAACGCCCCTTGAGTATTCCGACGGTTTATTCATAATGCACCTCCTACAGTTAGGTTTCGTGTTTTTGGGCATACGATATCCTCCGATGCGTTTCAAAAAATCGGATTCGTCTTAGTGATCGTCTCATGACAATCACTTAGATCCCGTTTGAAAGGGTCATGAATTTTATAACTGCCCCTACCAGATTGAAAACTATTGAAATCATTTTTTTGATTTCTGTAGAAATCATTAAAATAATTCCTGATATTACTTCTTAGGCAATTCTATTTTCACGATCCTCATTTTTTTGGTAACGTTCATAAGTTAATACACTGTTTCTAATTCAACGTGTTGCTCAAGATAAAATTGATGATATATGCAATTTTATGCTAGATTCTTCAAGTGCCAAAGTATCATTACGACGTCTGACGAGACATGGGGCGATCAAGTAAATAACACTGATTTTTAAGCATGCATTAACCTATGAACCTTGCCATTTTTTTGTAAATTGTGCTTTTTTCACCTGTGATCGTAAACAAATTTTGATTTATAAGTTGATTATATTGCTCATCCAGCATTTCGTAACGTTTTAGCTACTGCTTTCCTAACAAAAATAGATCAGCAAATATTGTAGGCAATAACCTTCTCTAATCGTTCTGCTCTGACAACCTCCAGTTCTGTTCTTCTCAAACGCCTAAATTCATGACAGTTTTTTTGATATTTTTTGATATTTTTCGAACGATTTTAGGCTTTATATAAATTACGTTTATCTTTTTGAACGTGATTTTTCAGCTCGTTTAATAAGTTCGCTTTCTTTACTTGAGTCAATAGAAATCCAGCAAGTGGCATTACTTTTTCGCGGGTGTATAATTCTGCGCTGAATCCAATAATATATCGTACCAGTAGATACCCCGAATTTCAAGGCAGTTTCCTTTACAGTGAACTCACCCGCACGGCGCGCAGAGGGGATTGGAATTCGGTGCTTATAGCGTATCCATTTGACCATGGAAGCGGTGAATTGTTTTTCCATTGCACTCAAATGACCGTTGGCATTCAATGCCTCGGCAATTTGATGATCGTCTTCCAGTTGCTCTGCGCCGGTAGAAACTGCTGACACTATCTCTTCTCCATATCGGAGCCGTTCGTGTATTGGTAAAGGCAAATCGATAACCAGCTCTTCTCGTGTTCCGCCTTGCCAACGGATGTGCAGTAGCAACTGTCGTTTTCCCGACAGCTTTTCTACGGTAATATCTTTGATTATCAGCCGCAAAATCTGTTTCCGTTCTCGGGTCGCTGTCTGTTTGTTATGCCAAATCCCAGGTAGATCTTCGGCCAGATCAAGAAGTCGCCGCCGTGTTTCTCTGTTGATTTCCGGAAATTCTTTCTCCTGCCATTTTTTATATCGGATCTTCGAAAATATTATAAGTTATTATTGAGTTGTAATGGACTTATTTTTGAACTGTTTACGTTCTTCTACGAGTTTTTTTGTAGTGTACACGCTTTTTGAACTACATGAAATTACATCGGGTAAAGTTATTTGA
>JAJFLO010000138.1 GCA_021772675.1 Verrucomicrobiota bacterium
AGCATGCGCTCTTCGCTATCTGCCTGTAGGCGATACATTAGCAGAGCAGGATTTGAACCTGATGGACAACAATAACTAATTTCGTATATAATGATCTATGTCATAAATACTCCCAAAGTTTCAGATTTAACTTGGCACGAGGAGATGTTACCCTCAATCAGGCTCCCTAACCTGCATTATGCATAAACTTTCTATTACAAGTCATCATATCACATAATATCAACGAGTTGTGAAGTTATTCGGATTTGAAATAATTTCTACCCACCACGGCGCGTTATAAACCACGGCGGATATTCAACACTATTTCTGCACGCGAATTAAAATTTAGGTGGCATGAGTAATATGCTTTAACCATCAACACGTTATGCCTTCAAATCGCTATATCACCGCTATTGTTGCGTCCGCGCTCGTAGGTCAGGTTATAGTCCTTACGTGTGGTATAACCTCTTTTCTTTATTTTTCTATCATAGGTATCCGCAATAAAATTCCTAGTGAAAAATCCACGAATCGGCGCTGGCAAAGGTGACGTATAAGTCGAAATCTTTGCCTGATAATTTGACCATTTTACTTTTGCATTAGCGACACCTTCCATATTCAAATCCACGACTCGCCCACCGACTGTTGCAACGGAGACATTTTCACTTTTGTCAAGAGGATATAGAATTGCCATTAATGCAAAATTTACATAAATAATATCTTTGCTTTTAGACGTTTTTGGTATCTTTAGTGTCCATTTACGCGTTTCGGGTTTCATCCCCAGCGCACTTGCAGTAACCATATATTCACCTTCAGGGAGTTTCGTTGGAGTAATATAGGCCCCATGCACATCGCAACTTGCGGACACAGGTTGTTCTAAAGAGGAGTTGGCGAATGTAACTTCCCCCATCTCAATTTTATTTTCTGGAAATGTTCCATTCAAGACAATACCAGTTACTATAATAGTTGTGCCATTCGACATAATGATGACCTTTCATAAATAATGTTGTTGTTTATAATGTTTACAAAAGAAACAAAGGATATAGATAATATTTGTCCAGCATATTCTACCCCCAGTTTTTAGCGATGATCTCTTTATAGGTAGAAACTAAAACTTACTAAACTGAAATCTCAAGCAAACCATCGTGAATTATTCCGTCAGGGTAATTCATGTCATGATCCACTCGTGTAACAAAACCACTTTTCTCAATTGTTCTGTCATATATTCCAGCGGCCAAATTCTTCGTATAAATTCCAGTGATTATCGGGAATGTAGTCGAAAATGTCCATACACTCGTATCAGCATTTGACCAGGTTATCTTGGCATTACCAATACCGAGTCCATTCCCATCAACTATCTTGCCGTCAACAATGGCTGTTCCTTGACCATGCTTCTTTTGACCGGATGGAATTGTCATTAATACAAAATTTACATAGTGCCCGGCTGTATACCAATTTTCTCTATCTGACGGGGCAAGAGCCCATTCACGAATTTCCGGTTCCATGCCAAACGCTTCTGCCGTAATAGTATAATCACCTACCTGAAGGTTTTCTGCCTGGTAACATCCGAATTTATCACAATTTACGATTACATTTGTCGGGCCGGAAAAATTAATTTTTGCGGATTCGATGTTATTCCTTGGAAATGTTCCATCCATGACACTACCACATACAGTATACAATTCATTTGACATAGCGATTACCTTTCATAGTTGACATTATTGGTTATTATGTTTGCTTAAAAATAGAAGAGCAATGACATCAGCAACCGATGCCGTTGTACATCCTGTCCCTCCTGTGAGCCTATGAATCCGGCTATCGTTGCTGAATTGACGTTTTTTCCCCAGCGAAATTCATAAGCAAGGTCAAGAATCACCCGATCCCGGAATTGGATGCCTGAACCCACTGAAACAGTATAAAAATCATCGACGCTATTGATAGAGGGGGCCGGATCATAACCCAGGCCCCATCGAAATGGTATGATGAGCTTTTTTAATTCATGCAGAGATTCGTACCCAAATCTTATGGTATACGTGTCCTTTGAATCCGATGAATCTGCCGACAACGGATTTTTGTTTTCCCCACGTTCACGAAAATTGTATTTTGACCATTGAGTCCAGGTAATATCGGTTGAAATTTTCCACTTGTCTTTAGAGGGTTCCCAAACAACACCGAAACCAATAATCCATGGAAATTCCAATTTAGCGTTAAGTCTCTGATCTAGTGTCTTTGTAGCAATACCCCCTTCAGAATCGATCACGATACGTTTATGATCCAATTTTAGATCATAGTCCGGCTTCACGACGAATCCAAACGACCACGGGGCCGACGGCTGATATTGGAGGCCGATAACGAATGAATAGCCTTCGTCCACTTCGTAAGTATTCTTGTCCAGAAGAGGATTAGTCGCCAATGTGACGCCCCCACCGAAATCCCGTTGACCTGTTGTTAATTCTGTCTTCCTGAAAGTGCTATTTCCTGTCATATGGTGATTCCAGATATTAAGTGACAGCCCCAGAAATACATTGTCACTCACAACAACACCGAGTGCAGGAGTCAGTGCTGAAAGACTGCCTTCATTGTCAAGGTTATAATTCGCCGTTTGAATTACAGGAAAACCAAGTAATTCACCGCTTTGATTAAGAGATAGATCAAGTGATTTATCAAATCGAAAAAGAGTAAAATAGTTGATGGAAAAAACTGTGTTTCTTCCATCAGTTTTTTTGCCAAAATTCGGACGAAAGACAATGCTGGCAAAATTAAAGTCTGCGAGATTAAAATGATCCGTTACCGGTTTGGCAGTATGGCTTTCTTCGGAAAAGGAAATATTCTCGACAGCTAAAGACATTTCGGGTCTGGTCATCAAAGTCAGACCGGCGGGATTCCAGGAAGCTGCCGTGGCATCGTCAGCAATTGCAATAAATGCATTTCCCATTCCCATTGCCCTGGCTCCAGAACCGACTGGGTTAGGATTTGCAATATCCAAAGATCTTGGGGCGAGCTGAGCATAAGCACAGTCACAAACCACCCAAAAGATTATGATTACTTTGAATATCCACTGCATTCATCAATCTCCATTTAAGATTTTATAACGAATTCAATAACTTTTTGAATATAATTAATCTAGCCTGGATTATGCATAAATTTTCTATTACGAGTCATTATATCACATAACTTTATGAATAATCCAGGCCAAATTATTGAAACCAAAGGACAAGGTTTTCAACAAGACAATAAAATCGACTATAACCTTTCCGACGTCGTGTTGTCGACAAAAATCAATGTAATATCCCCTATCATGATCAGGTCGCCACTCGCCAACAGCACATTAGTTTTCCGGATGTTGTTGACATAGGTGCCATTTCGTGAGCCCGGATCATGCAGTTGCCAATTGCCTTCGATGCAATCCAGGCGACAATGAATACGTGAGACAAAAGTAGAATTTAGCACAATATCATTAGTAGCGTCGGCCCCGATGGTGACTGTCCGTGTCAGGGAATGCCATTCATGCAGAGCCTTGGTTTTGATGAGTAAATGTGCTCCGATTTTAGACGGCAACGATTTTCCATCCAACGCCTGGCGCACCAGATCAATACGGCTTTTTACGTTACAAGGCTTCTCTAAAAGCGGTGTGATTGGTGATTTGTAAGCCTCTTTTAGCCGTTGTTGTAATTCATCCAGATTTTTCATTCTCCGATCTCCAACACTAACGTCTGGTATTCCTGTCGTAACATCTTCTTCAGCCTGTCCTTGTGTTGGTAAATCTCATTTGGGCTCAGGCTGAGTTCGGCTGCAACCGTCTTAACAGACCATCCTTCGAGAACATTTAATTCAAATGAACGATATGCGATCTGGCCAACTCGCGCTCGCACCTGGATTAATGCCTGAAGGGCGATATTATTTTCCCATAACTTGTCCCAGTCACTGCCCGGTTGATCTAACTTCGTATCAATGAGGGAAATACTATGCTGTTTACCTGTATTCTCGATTGCTTCAAGGGAGTTGTGGCGGTTCTGGTGGATTGACTGCCGTTGAAATGCCCGCCGAATGCGATTATTTACAATACTCAATAGGTAGGAGCGAAATCGTCCACGGCCCGGTGTATATTCAAATTTAGGCAGCTCTGCCAATAAACTAATCATTGTTTCCTGTAATACCTCATCCGCCATCTCCGGATTACACCCCCGGGAATTGCTATATGCCTGCACTAGTGGTGTGTATAGTTCAAAGAAACGGTCCCAAGCCTCGTTGTTGTTTGCATCTTTCACACTTTCAAGCAGTGTCGGTCGTGTTACAGGGCCTCTATTCATACATCAATCCTGTATTCGTTTTTAGGTAAGTATTCAGTAAAACTCGTATTTAGATTCCTAATCATAATCATAACAGTTCAATCAGCTGTATTCCAACGTAAAAGTAGCTCGGTCATTCCTGGCTGAGTAAAAAATGAACGCGTGATAGCTAATATAGTATCTATCCCGAAATAGCGGATTGCACGCCAGAGGACTGGCGTGGCTACATCTTATCATCCAAATGTTGAGGCCAAAGATGTAGCCACGGCTCTCTGTGCCGTGCTCGGTTTTTGTATAATTAGCCATTCCGGGACAGGTACAATGTAGTATCAAATTTTACGCAGACAAGAATGTCCGCGCTACTCACAAGCAGCTCGCAGAGCTGCTATTCTTAATTTTAACCCCTCATAGAATAAGAAGACTAACAATTATGCTTCTGTCACATAACTTGTCTGTGTAATCTGAAATTTCAAATTTGAAATCTATACTGCTCACAGTAGGTTTTTCGACATTCATTTGTTGTTTCAGGCAGCGATTTTATCCCGCTGAGCCTGATCAAAATCCTGATGGCTTTCGGTATATATTTATGGAACTCGTTCACAGCACTATATATTCCGACGAAATACGCGCAAGAAAATCAAGAAAATTCTTCTGAGTACTGTGCCAAATTACTGGAACAATACTCAGCGCGGCGGAGCTGCAACCAAAAGAACGAAGACAAGAACCGTATCCACGGTTTCGCTCCGCGTAACCGTGGATACAAATTCGTGAAGATTCGTACTACTATCAGTAAAAACCTTGTTTTTTTAACAAGTTTTTAAATTTAAGTAATAGTTAAAATTTTAATTATAAATTGGTCATAAAATTTTATTTGAGCTTTGAACGTTTCAAGTTTTCTACTCGGTTATTATTTAGCGTCTGTCCAGAAATGGCTTATTTACTTAGCTTGGAGGTTTTACAAGTAACTCGGGCATTCCTGCCTGAGCAATAAACTGAGTTAGCAGACAGGAATGTCCGCTTTACTTTTTGCCATTCCTGAACAGACATTATTTAAAAGTTATAGGAAAAGAGTCTGAGAGAGAACCCTTTTTCAAAATGGTTTCTCTCTGTATGAGCAGCGCGATCTACTACGTTTTGAATCCGTGTCGATCCGTGAAAATCCGTGGTTAAGTTAAATTTTGGGTGCGGCCAACGGCTGCGCTATGTGATTCGTGGGAAATAGTGTTTTTAGCTTTTTATACTACTATCAGTAAAAACTTTGTTTTTTTTGACAAGTTTTTAAACTGAAGTCATATCCAAAATATTTCTTATGAATTGGTTATGACACAAAAATGAAGTTCCGGACTTTCACATGGTTAGAGTTGAAAAGTTTTAGGAAAAGAGTCTGAGAGAGAACCCTTTTTCAAAATGGTTTCTCTCTGTATGAGCAGCGCGATCTACTACGTTTTGTATCCGTGTCGATCCGTGAAAATCCGTGGTTAAGTTAAATTTTGGGTGCGGCCAACGGCTGCGCTATGTGATTCGTGAGAAATAATGTTTTTAGCTTTTTATGTATTCCGTGAGCGGTTACCATTTATGTTATCTAATTATCAGCGCACTATCGCTATGTCTTGTGCATTTACGTTACTGCGCGCATTACCGGGATATATCTCTGCATGAGAAAATGCGTTTTGCACGTCGGTAACAACGGCAATCACCAGTTCTTCCTTGTTCGTTCGTTTGGCGTCGCCAAACGAATCTCCATGGGGAAGGAAGGCGAAATGCATGCCTTTTCGAAGGCCGTTGTCCTCTCCAAGACCAATCTTGATATTACGCCCACGACGGGAAAGAATGTTCCGTTTATGTATAGGTAATGACTGGCGAAACTTTTGTCCAAGCCAACGCATACGCGTTTTAATTTCCTGAGGATCATAACCCGTAAAATGCATATTTTGAATCATAACAATTTCATTGGATCGCCTGTCGGTGACTTCAATGGTAAGGTCCCAATTATCTTTACCCGACCAAGGCGTATAATATCCAGTGAATATCCAGTCAACGTCTTGTTTGCGATTTAATGACAATCTTTCATATTGCTTCGCAAACTTCCCATACCATTGTTCTTCCCGAATTGCCTTGAGCGCCTGAGGCTCGCGATTCAATACAAGAAGTCTTGGCGGGAATTGGTTGATAATACCGTGGGTGAACCATCCAAAGACATTAAAGTTTTCAGGCATTCGCCGATCATTTGCGGGGCACTCCTGATCGTTTGCGCGGATGAGATTAAGGTTTGGCGGAATAATATTTATACCCGGCCGAATATCGGTGCGCGTATCGGCTGCTGGTTGGCTGACGATGGTGTAGTCGTGTTGTCGCTGGTTGTTACGATGATCCCAAATGGTCATTCTCAAATAGTTTTCGCCTTCAAGAAGATTGAAAGATTCAGGTTTACGCACATGTAGAACCGGATTAGAATTAAAATATAGTTTCTTAGTTTCGTCATTTAGCCTAACGTTTATTTGACGCAGGCCGCCCGGGTCTATTGCTTCGAAATCAAGGACAAAGTTAACGCCGTTGATCTTATGCCGCCTGGGAATTGGAGGATACAATCGAAGCACTGGCAGGGTCGTGTCCGGGCGAGCTCGTTTTATTTTAACACGATCGGACGAGGCATAAAGTAAAAAAGGATTATGCTGCCGGTGAAGAGAGCTTAGTTCAAGAAGTTCGGATGTCGGTAATGTGAGGCGTGTAACATTACCTGCCTGGTCACTGGCTTCGAGAGTTACCTCTTGCTCAGTTAGTGGAAGCGTTTGGGTATAGGTGATATCGCCAGGTTTTATTGATGCAACAGTACCGTTTATGGTAATCGACTTCAGCCCCATTTCATCACCTACCTTTAATTGCAATTTCTCGTTTCCGTCGCTTGAATATTTACCTGCTACCGCTGCTGGCAGAAAGCGAACGACTGGATATTCCAGATCAATGATAACACACATCCGTTGTTCTGCTGTTAAATCTGCCTGGTTCGTTACTTTTACAATGATTTCATGTTTGCCAGTGGGCAGTTCCAAAGGCTCATTCAGGTTAAATTTTGTGCGCAATTCGCCATCATCGGGTTGAGGTATATATATACGCTCGTCATTGATTGTAATTGATCGAATGCCGTGTCGACTTTCAACTTGACCGACAAGCTTAAATTTAGAATGTTTTAAATAGGTGATATCTCTAATGGGTAATATTTGGTCAATAACATGGAATCCCTTAACCTTAATATGAACAGGCGCTGGTGTCTCTGAACGTAGTTTGATTCGCTCTAATATGATTTCACGATTTGTAAGCTTCAGGTAGTGTCGCGCCCTCTCTGTTGGTTCTTGGGAGAGAGATTTCTTTAAGTATTGGCTGGCAACTGCATAATCTTTCAGTTGATAGTTGCAGATACCCAGTTCTCGATTTGGGAAGAAGTCATATAAGGTATGCATGCCATAGGTTATTATCCAGCGTCGCTCCTGATCACTGCCATGTTTGTCTTTGCGCATCGATAGTCTAAAGTCATTGGCGGCGTCTGTCCAACGTCCTCTCATAGATCGCCAGACACCCCGAATGTAATAAAGGAAGAAACGTTCAATAACAATCTTTGGTTCGGAGGCATTTAATAATTGGTCAGGGGTCGCCTGGCTCGGTGCAAAAGATATACATGACGATAATCCTAATGCCAAAATGACTATAATAGTAACGAAAAATACACCTCGTCCGATTTGCAACTGACTATTGCTCATAATACCCCTCGTGTTTTTGACGTTTCGCTGGTCTTTCGACAAGCATTCCCTGATGAACAATGATCGTGGGATCATCGAGTAATATTTGAGCGTAAAAATCGTCGATTCGTTCACCCACTCGTCCGAACCCCACAGGAGGCTGTACGGCAGAGGGTCTCGGGTTTTCGAATTGCGTATAAATCGAAACGTGATCGCCGGTGAGTAGACCATCCATTAGCCCGAGATCGATTTCTATGACGTTCTCGCGTATAAGCGAGATTCGTCCTCGAACAGGAAAATTATCACGCAAACCATCAACAATATCTGCCGCCAGGTCATGGTAAAATTCAGATAATTGTTTTTTATCAGGTTCAAATACAGATTCCGTGGCATAGAAAATACGAGTGCTGCCGACATCAGTACATCGCGCATGTAGTTCTATTTCACCTCCAACAGAAATAGGATTGGGGAACGTGATCAAAACTGATGCTGGAATAATTGCCCCTTGTCGCGGTTTTTCCAGTACATCAGTATTCAATGGTTGACCTGCAAGCGCTAACTCATCACGAATTTGGTGAAACTGAATTCTCTCAACAGGTAAAAATTGACGCCGTTTTACGATGGCATGAATTAGGTGTTCGATATTGAACGTTTTGAGCGCATCTGGCCAGTTTGAGATGTTCTCCGGTTGATCAATACGAAGCATTTTCGGCAATGTTCCCCACTGGTCATCAGGCGTTTCTACAACCGCCGTCTGGAATTTGATAATGCGTTGAACGGGATCGGGAGGCAATTCGTGTGAGGACGTTATTGTTGTTGAACGATATTGGAGGATTCCAATTGCCGGACCTGCGCAAATTGCCACCATGAGAACCAGTTTAAACGATCGAAATATTTTGGGTTTGATAAGAGAGCGAAGCAAACTGCCGGAACGATTCAATGCCTGAAGCAATTCAGCTGGATTCTGATACCTTTCCTTTGGGTTTTGATGCATCATTTTAAGAATAACCCCGACCAAATTAGCAGCCATCCATTTTGGAATGGGTTTCCGGCTTTGTTCGACGCGGTATTGATCAAGCGCTGAATACAGGGCCTCCTGCGTCGACTGGAGCTGTTGCGGCAGATCGCCTGGCACCAAATCAGCCGGACCGGGCAGTTTACCTGTTAGCATATTGAAAAATGATCCGCCCAGGCTATAAATATCCGCCCGGATGTCAACTTCATTGGTTATGCGTTGTTCCGGCGCCATAAATCCCGGAGTGCCGGGCCTGATTCCGGTCTCAGTCCTTTGCGCTGGGCTGATTAGATGTTGTTCATTGGGAATAACGGTCTGCCGAGCAATCCCTAAATCTGCCAATTTTGGAATTCCATCCTTCGTCAAGAGGATATTAGCCGGTTTGATATCGCGGTGTACTATGCCAATTTTGTTAGATTCAATTAGTGCTTCGGTAATGTGCTTCACAATATGCAATGCACGGTGCGGCGCCAACTTACCTCCTGCCTTTTTTATTTCGAGTTCGACATCGCCGCCTTCCAGGTATTCCATTACAATGAAATAATATTTATCTGACTCATCAGCATCGTAGATGCGAACAATGTGGGGATGATCAAGTTTTGAGGCAAGTCGTGCTTCGCGTATAAAGCGATTTATGTACTGAGGATTGCATGACAATTCCGGTTTCAAGATCTTAATAGCTACGTTTTTATCAAGCTGCTGATTATAGGCAAGATAAACGTGACCTATACCCCCGGTGTTGAGAAGGCGAATAATTTGGTACTTTCCCAATTCTTGGGGAATAACAATATCATGTTGACCATTTGGGTCGCGGCCGCTTATGTTGTCCATCATTGCAGAATATATGTCTGTGGTCGATAGTTCCCGGGTGTGTGATCCCACTTCCCTAAATATTGATTCTTCCGATTCTGCAGAATGCATAAAGGTCTCTTCGTTTTTTTGACCTTGCAATGATTCAAGCGCCAATATGGTAAATATTTTGCTTATACTATGGTAATTGAAATTTGGAACCCGCCCGTTTTCCCAACACACTTTATAGTGAGAAAAATTTGAATATAGCAGTCTGTCGGACTTTGGAAGAATCTACTGCGAAAACCGCATTCTTGGCGCATTTTTGTCCAAATTATCGTCGATCCCACGGGGTGCAAAATATTACTCAAATTTGAACAAAAAGGCTCTCAATTTGACGATTTTATCGCAACGATTTCCTAACAAGTGAATTTCGGGTTAGGGTAATTTAAGTTCAATGACACGAAATTCAAAGAATTTAAATTTTGAGATGAATAAAATGATATACTGCAAGCAGTAGCTTTTTCGACATTCGTTATTCATTTCAGGCAAAAATTATACAGAAACCTGTCGAAAACCTGATGGCTGTCGGTACAACACCGCGAACGTTGGGGATATTTTATTCTCAAGCGCAAGGTAAAGCGCCATCAAAAAAACAGCCTGTGCCACACCGGAGAGTAGTCCCCCTCCACGAACCAAAGGCCGCCGCCCAAACTCATCAGATAACCGCCCCACGAATGAACTCATGAACATCTAATATTGCCGGACAATCATGCTTGTAGTTAAGCGAGTCATCGCTGTTTTTTGTACCGCCCGAAAAACGCCAATTACTTGGCTCACTACAAACGGCCTTATATGGATATTATAATCTTCCCCAAATCAATCAGTTAACTTGATAGTCTAGGCAGTGTATTCTAAGTTTCTAAATGGTAACAGGTTTCAGGTTTCAGATGTCAGGCGCAGGTGTCAGTGTCACCGTGGCGGGTTAAAATTAAATGAGAAACACTTTATGTTGATTCCGAAGTCATTCTCCTCTACTGTCCATGAAATGGTCAATCCTTATTATGAAATTTTAGAATTTCTTTAACGTCTGACACCTGAAACCTGAAACCTGTATTCTTGCAGGAAAAAGCTCCGGCAAAGCCGGTTAAATTTATAGTATAGGTAGTGTATTCTAAGTTGTTGCAAATTTGTTGGTAATAAATTTCCAAGATATCTTGAATAAGGAGCATGTCCCGTTTGTAGTTCCGTCTTCAGGCGGAAGTTTTAGGAGAGCTTCAGCGATCCTGGGTTGAG
>JAJFLO010000139.1 GCA_021772675.1 Verrucomicrobiota bacterium
GCATGCGCTCTTCGCTATCTGCCTGTAGGCGATACATTAGCAGAGCAGGATTTGAACCTGATGGACAACAATAACTAATTTCGTATATAATGATCTATGTCATAAATACTCCCAAAGTTTCAGATTTAACTTGGCACGAGCAGGTGTGACCCCAAGGAACGTTTCCAGAGCTACGGGGCAGCCTTCGCTCCCCCTCGGCATGGCCTACGCGACATTGCCCGCGAACGAAAAAGCCGCTAAAAAAGAAGTGAGAAAAGGGAAAAATACAACGACTGAAAAGATGAATTAGCCTCAAAAAACTTGATAGTCAAGACCTGACCCCAAGTGGCCATCAAAACACGGTAACATGCCTATCCGCCCTCCATGATCGAAGCCGTTATAATGGGACTGGCTCTAACCTAAAATGCGATCGGGGTCTTTGGAAGAATGATGGATATACCGGATATTGATTGAGTGTTCAGTTTGACGGTAAAAAACGCGATAAGATTCAAATTTTTTGACGGACGAAACCCGAATATCTTGGAGTTTTGGATGGTCAGACTCGAAGGGACTTCCTATCCCCGGAAATGTGGCGAGTTGCTCGAAAAGCTGAAATAGATTGTTTAGAAAACGGTTCGCAAGGTCAATGTCACCAACTTTTTCCGCATAATATTCAAAGGCTTGATTGATCCCCTGACACGCTTCCGGTGAAATCGCTACTTCTCTCATTGAGACGTGGTATACTTCTGATTGAGTCTTTCACGGGTTTTCCGCTTAAACTCTTCGTCGTATTTTATCGTCGGGCGATTGGCTTCCTCTATTTCTAAAAGATTTTGCTCTATCGCCTCCTGTTCTTCGGCGGTAAATCCGTTGACTGTTTCCAGTTTGTCTTTTACTGTTGGCATGGTTCGTTCCTTATTTGCTAATACTATACGTATTATTCGGACACAAGTCAATTTTTCATTAACCCGTTACCCGTTAAAAGTTGTAGTTACACTCATGGCGTATCTCCTCAATATCGGTTCAAAAACTTTAAATTAAAGGTGTGATTTACGGTGTTAAGCAGTTAAAAATAGGAGTGGATTTTATTTTTACTAAAAACAAGAATTACCCTCAAGAAAACTTAAAACTAAATGCCTGCCCCTATCATACTACAAGCTACCCCTTTTATCGTGGCGTTCAGAAAACTCCCAAATGGATAAGCACTAAGCCCATTCTTTCTTCCTGGGGTAAAACCAGCCCCTATTCCCCCCATCCCCGTTTTTTTCTTGGTGGAATTTCTAACCTGCTAGACAGCAGGATTCAAAACGCCACCCTGTCCTAGCAACCTTCGACGGATTCATCTGAAAAAATTTCCGAACAGTGCTGTCCGCTATCGATACAGCAAGGCCAAGAAAACAATTTATCTTACCCGTCTTACTCATTCCTCTCAAAATATCTGACCTTATTTAGCTTACCAAAGCCAAAGTGAATATTGTGTCCCTTAAACTTTTCTTTTTCACATCTAAAGGGTGCATTCCTGAACGTTACTGGGAGCTTGTAAACGGCGACCCCGAATGCAGGCCCGAATGCAGGATTTCTTAAAAACCTTGAAAGTCTGTTTGATGACGTAGTTGAACAAAGCATTATTGGTGGTGATCGAGCATGTCGCGAGGTATTTCGACGTTGACCAAGAATCGATACTGACACGTAAGTCCGGGCACCGTGAAGCGCGTCGATTAGGGATGTATTGTGCTTGCACCTATTGTCGTCATAATTATAGCCTGAGTGAAATGGCCAAACGTTTTTCCGTTAGTGCCAGTGCCTTGACTCAGGCTAAAGATTCAGTCGCGAATAATTCATCGCCGAGTCTTAATAAGGCTTTGAAAGACTTGAAGAATACAATCACAAAAACTTAAAATTAGAGGACCCTAAATGGACCAAGTTTCAGATTTAGCTTGCCACGAGGAGGTGCGCCCTCACGGGTCTCTTAATGTCCAATAAGAAACTATGACCCCAATTTTTTCAATAAAACTGAATGGGTGGGTCAGTTTGGGGGTGCCCGTCGACAGGTCTCTCTTAGTTCTTCTTGATTCGAGAAGTACCTACCGATTGACACAACAACATACACGATTTACCTTACATAATACACATTGGCTACAAAAAAGGAATAATACCTATGACAATCGCAGAAATAAAAAAAGAAGTCACGGAACTAGGTGATCAAGAACAACGGGAAGTATTAGCCCATCTAGTTCACATTCGTCAAATGAAAGATCCAGAATACTTAGACCGGATTACAAATCTGTTAGACGATAAAGGCTCAAAAAACTGGGTATCATTGGATGATTTTAACAAGGAAATGGAATAGTCCATGAATTTGGATTATGAACTATTTCTTGAACATTCGGTCGTTGAAGAAGCAAAACGAATCCGAGGTAAAGCAAGGAATCGCATTCTGGAATTTGTAAATTCACTGGTTGAAGATCCATTTCGCTCTTCTGCCATTGAGTTTGTAGATAGAAAGGGACGGGCAGTTGTAAAATCGACCGTTCTCAATTATAGCCTCACTTACTCTATCGACCACGCCATGAAAGAAATTAAGGTACTGGAATTAAACAAGATAATATGAAAATACCTCCTTCGTTTAATGGATATTAATATGCCAATTATGAACGGATGGGAGGCAATGAGAAAAATGCGTTGAGAAACGCGATATTTTCCAATTATGGCCTTGACGGCTAACCCAAAAATATAACAAGAAATTATGTCTATAGCAGTCTGTCGGACTTTGGAAATCGTTGCGAGAAAATCGTCAAATCGTGACCATTTTTGCCCAAATTTGAGGAGAATATTGTAATATTTGACGATAATTTGGACAGAAATGAGCCAAGAATGCGCTTTTCACAGCAGATTCTTCCAAAGTCCGACAGGCTGCTAGGCAGTCCTAATTCATTAATGAGGTGAAAGCACTCTAAATGTTAGATCCTTGATAAAGAAAACAATTTATCTTTCCTCTCAAAATATCTGACCTTATTTTAGCTTACCAAAGCCAAAGTGAATATTGTGTCCCTTACACCTTTCTTTTTCACATCTAAAGGGTGCATTCCTGGACGTTACTGGGAGCGTGTAAACGGCGACCTCAAATCCTACATAAAACGCAATACCTCCGGGTAGGACCAGCGGTTTCCCTAACCAGCCCCCCCACAGATCCGGACGTGAAGTTTTCCCTCATCCGGTTCCTCGGTAATCCTGACGACGAAACAGTCAGAACGCATGACTTTTGCTGCCCTGTG
>JAJFLO010000140.1 GCA_021772675.1 Verrucomicrobiota bacterium
AATGGTCTTTAGAAGGATTTTTTATATCGATTTAATCGATATAAGCCCTTGGCGATCATGCACAACAAGAATTCATTCTCCTTAGGACAGTTATTTTACGGGTAAAAAGGTCGTTTAATCAGCATATTTATTGTCAAAAACACCTTTTTTAGGTGCAAATATATCAGCCGAAGGGGTACGACCCCGTAGGCTATACTTTTGTAATTTTAGAATATTCGTATAATTCACTCAAACAATTAGAGTTAAGTATAAATATTTACCCTTTCATGAAATATACTGGTTAATCTTCACGAATAGAGCAAAAAGAAGAACTGTATCCACGGTTTTGCTCCCCATATCCGTGGATACAAATTAGTACCACCAAACCTCTTCTAAGACTTTAATTGTGAATGATATTCTGATCTGGATTGAACATGTAAAATAGTAGTGATATCAGAAAGTAATATGATCAGGGTATTACTTAGCAATGCGAATCCTGGCGTTTCTACTGTCACATGTTATGTTTGATTATGTGGGATATTGGAATGATATCAGAAAATCATATATTAACTTGTTAGGTCGTGGTGGACATTAATGCATGACGAAGCACAGATGGACGAGCTGGTTGCGCAACTAGCAGTTGACACCGGGAATATCGCCGAAGATGCACAATTCTCGCTGCAGGAATCATTCGGTTATCAATGTGTACCGACGGTCATCGAAGCATTGCCGGAACTTCCCGAGTGGGGGCAAACGTGCGCTTTGGATCTGCTCGTCAGACTCACTGTGGCACCCGTACCTACCCAGAAATTAAGTTGTATGATCGAGCAGGCAGCGATCACGATGCTGGATTCGAATCGCGAGCTCCTTCGGCAGTATTCAGCGGAGATTTTGCAAGGTGCCGGATCAAACACTGCAATCCCACATTTGCTGCGCGTCCTTGAGCGATCAAGAACGAATTCAACGCCACAAGATTGGTCAGAGCCAATCTGCATTAGAGCCGCGCTGCGTAAGCTTGGACATAGTACTCGATATGAATCAAACGAAATCGAGAGTAAAATGGCAAACGCTTTTTTCTTCGAGTGATGGCCGGCCTACGACGCATTAGATGTTGTGAAAAAGCTTTGCTCAAATGAACAACTAATCATCAATTTACAAAGCTGGAATACGAATGACGATGACAATTGCTACTGGTCGAGTTACAATTCCAAGTTTCCCAATGAAATTGACTGGTCGAGACCCTTTCGAGAGCTGGTCAACGAGTCGTGCAAAATATCGACAGATCATATTCAATCCGCCAGCAAAGAGCATAATATGCTTATCACTATGGATTGGTTGAGCAGAAGTCAGCTCCATACACCAGCATAGAGTACCTAACAAGAGCATGTGGAGTCCCACGCCCATTCATCCGCGCGATTTTAACTTTTTGGGGCAGCCATCTATCCCCTATTTGCAATCAGAGCGATGTCGGACGGCCGTGGCTCACTGAAATCGTTGGCAGGAGATTAAATATGAGTTATGATCTTTATTTTTGGAGAGAAGAAGAAAATCTTAAAGAATCGGCTGACAAGATTTGTGAATTATTATCGGATGACTCACAAGTACAAGGGGTAGCGACTTTAGCTCGTTCCGTTGTTCGTCAACGATTTCGAGATATTTTTCCTGAAATAGATGACGGCAACATTGATATGGATTGGGAAGGTGCAGGAAGTTATTTCCAGATAAGTTTTAATCATGCTGATGAAAAAAACGTCAATTGTATTATTATCACTTGTGGTTATAAACTACTTGATAGCCCAGATACTATGAACTTAATTATCGATGTTGGAAATAGTCTTGGGTGTGCATTGTATGATCCACAAGTTGGCGAAAGATTTGGACAACCAGAAAGCCAACAAACCAGTTGATCTAATCTGTAGTATTCTCGCGCTCATACCACAGATTGATCACTTAAATCGTTGGACAAAAAAGCGAATGAAACTTATCCCAGATGATATTAAAGCGTTTCTTCATTTTGATGATGTAGTCAAAATGAATGAGCGTATAAAAGAGAAAACCGCTCAGCTCATTTCAAATATTGAATCTGAGGTAGATAAAGCGAAAGCCATTTTTGAATGGGTTCGTGATAAAATTCCTCACACAAAAGATGTGAATCGCGAAGAAGTTACCTGTAGCTCAACAGAAGCATTTGATCATGGAACGGGTATTTGTTTTGCAAAATCTCATGTTTTAGCATCAATGATGAGAAGTGAAAATATTCCATGTGGATTTTGCTACCAAATTTTTAATAATCCGATCAGCACCATTCCAGACTCGATGGCTCTTCATGGTTTGAATGCGATTTTCCTAAACTCAACAAAACGGTGGCATCGAATCGACCCTAGAGGAAATCGACATGGTATTAATGCGAAATTCTCAATCAAGAAAGAAAGTTTAGCATTTCCAGAGATGAAATTCATTGATGACTGTATTTATTCAAAACCGCTTGAGCAGGTTGTCGAGGGATTACAGACGGCAACCAGCATTTCAGAGCTTTGGCCTGTATTACCTTCAGTTAAGATAAAAAATGTCCAACAAAAAGATTGATCCCATTCCATATAATCGCGCGGCTCGCATATGGAATGGATCATCTAAAACGTTCTGCCCTTTTACTATCGCTGTGGACTTGAATTTTCCGACATTGTAAATATGAAGGCATATCATTTTGATTAGAACTCAGATAAGGCAGTAGAGAATCGTGATAAACATGGCGTCACATTCGAAGGACCGTCTGACAGGGTCGTACCCTTTAAAAAAGTCATAAGACTTTTTTAATAAACCATTAAGCTCAAATGCTGCTCGTGATAAATGGTCTTTAGAAGGATTTTTTATATCGATTTAATCGATATAAGCCCTTGGCGATCATGCACAACAAGAATTCATTCTCCTTAGGACAGTTATTTTACGGGTAAAAAGGTCGTTTAATCAGCATATTTATT
>JAJFLO010000015.1 GCA_021772675.1 Verrucomicrobiota bacterium
GCATCATTGGCAGCGATCGCTTTGTTGATTGGGTGAAACGAGAGTATCTTCTCATCCGTTCAGGAGATAAAAGAGAAGAGCCGGCACTTGTTCATTTACAGCAATCATTTTTCTTTGATGATGTAATCGAGCATGTCGCGATATATTTTGGCATCGAACCGGAATTGATATTGACGCGTAAGTCTGGAAACCGAAACGCCCGCCGATTGGCAATGTATTGTGTTTGTACTTATTGTCGTCGCATCATAGCCTGAGTGAAATGGCCACGCGTTTTTCCGTTAGTGCCAGTGCTTTGACCCAGGCGAAAGATTCAGTAGCGAACACTTCATCACCGCACCTTGATGAAGTATTGAAAGATTTGAGAAAGGAAATAGTCAAAAACTTAAAATTGGAGGTGTTACCTAAGACTATCAGAAGATGACATTCGAGCATCTCTGGAATTTGCCAGGAAACTATCTCAATTTGAGAGCCTTCCTCATGAGCTGGTGTGAGTATACTGTGTTTTCTGTTCAGTTTTAAGTTTTTAGATTTTAGATTATAATCGTTCTTTCTAGAGAGATAGAATTTGGCATATTGGTTGGTATCTACTTTTTTAATAAATTCGTGACGAACTGGTATGAGAAAATGAGCCAGCTAGGAAAAAGGAAGAAGAAAAATAAATCGATAACTGGTCAACTCATGAGCAAAATGAATTTCTTTAAGAAACAGAACAATTCAGAAAATTTTTTGGTTATGGGAACTAACCTGGATTATTCATAAACTTTCTATTACGAGTCATTATATCACATAATATCAACGAGTTATAAAGTTCTACGGGTTCGAAATAGTTTCCGCCACGGCGGATTTACAACACTATTCCTGCACGCGAATAATATTCATAACTCATTGATTTCACGCAATCTAATAACTCTCATCACAAAACTTTATGCATAATCCAGGCTAATTTACACAGATTAATCATAAGAGTTTTAAATTAGATGAGTAAATCGTTTCATTGAGGAATAATTGCAAATGCTCAATACCAAGGTCATCGTCTTAGGTGGTTTTTCAAGAGGAGGCACTAATATCACATGGAATCTGATACAATCACATCCTGAGATTTGTTCGCCTATATACGAAACCGAAGTACTATTCCGTAAGTCTTGGGCTCTATATTTTTGTCGCTTGCTTTCTGGACGATTTATAGGATGCCAGCAAATTATAGACAATCAGTTATTTAGATTCAAACTACAGAATATTGAACATCCTGACAATAGATTCGTTGCTGAGGGAACACTTTATTCACATGAGCAAGTCAGAAATGCAGCGCTTTGCCTCAAATCAGTAGATAAAGAAATTTTTCTTACTGATCTCTTTCTCAAAGTTTACCCGGAATTGTATTTCATAGGACTCGCTCGAAACGGCTATGCTTTAGCCGATGGATGGATTAGAAGAGGTGCATCTGCAGCCAAAGCAGGTCGATGGTATTATCGAATTTCTGAGTTAATGAAAAGGTATTCAGAAGAAATTCCCAGATTCAAAATTGTCAGATTTGAAGACATCCTTCAACGGCCTTTCGATATTGCGGAGGATATATTTACTTTCATCGATGTTCGGGACCACAAACTGGAAAGACTGCGATTTAAATCAAAAAAGGTAATTGACAATAAAGGCGGACACAAAGTTACGTTCGGAACTGAACACCGGAAATATTGGTTTGATAAAAATAACATAGGTGAAATACTAATTCCGAATGTTAATCAAAGGCAGATAGACAGGTTATCAGATGAAATGATCGATGAATTTAACCATGAAGCAGGTTCTGCTCTCGAATTCTTTGGGTATGAAAAATATTGATGACAGCGAATTAGAAGCGAATTAGAGCGAATTAGGGTCAGGCATATAGTTTTAAGTTTTCTGAGTGTAATCGTTCTTTTTGGCTGCGAAGGTCCCCTGCAATTAATCGCTCGGCCTCCCGATTGCTGGAAGGTCGCCATCCCGTAGGGTCAAAAAACTCATCCGTGGGGATTTTTGTATGAGATTTCCTGATTTTGAGGTGGGAATTGGTAGACTGATTGGAGTTGGGAGTTCTTGATTTGTCCGGATTTTCATCCGGCCCAGCAATTTTTCCTGGATTTCAGTGAAAATTCACTGGGTTTTTACACAGTTCACCTGTGGATTTCAGGATTGCCATGCTCGTGCTTACGACGAGGAGTAACTATGCGATTTTGCGATAATAGTAATTCAGCATGCCGATGCGCTCGGATTTAACGATGTCGCCTTCTTTTCTCCCAAATCGTTGATCAGGAAATGGAATGACATTATGGATTCCCTGATGACTACGTTCAGCGTGATAATGAGCCAAATATTCTTTGACACCATAACGAAGTGATTTCTCACCGAAGAGGATGAGTTTATCGAGACATTCTTCCTTGATGGATCGTACGAATCGTTCTGCGAATGCGTTTAAATTGGGCGATTTTGGCGGGAGGATGACGGGTTCAATAGTTGCAGATTTTAGAATTTGATCAAAGGATTTGGTATATTTCGTATCGCGGTCGTGAATGAGATATTTTGCGTTCTTTGATTCACCGTCCCAACCGGTGATGTTTTTAGCAACTTGTTTCATCCATTGTTCGTTAGGAGATGTTGTGATGCCGCCGAGAACAACGTTTCGAGTTTGAATATGAATGAAGAATAGGACATAGAAGGTGTTCAGTCCACTTTTTGACCAGACTTCGGTAGTGAAGAAATCGGTTGCCCAGAGAATATCTTTGTGTTGTTTGATAAATTGGTTC
>JAJFLO010000141.1 GCA_021772675.1 Verrucomicrobiota bacterium
GCTTACATAAATTATTCTTCATTAGGCCGACTCAAATCCGATTAAATCGAAGCTTTCAACGGAAAAAAGATAGAAAAAAATTCCAATTTGCATTTGCATATCAACCTATCTCTTAACTTAACGACATTGGGAACATGCCCCGGCTCTTTTGAAGTCAACGAATTCGCCCATTGATTTGGCAAAAATACTTTTGTATTTTATGGGATCTTATCGGGTATTTGTAAAAATTAAAAATCGGTGCCACTCAACATATCTTATTCTCAACAAATATTTTGCTCCTAAAATATTTTTATTAAGCCGAAAACTTTTCTAAAAATAGTACCTGAATCCGTGAATATTTTCTTTGAATGTAGTTGCCAGGCAGTAAGTCTTTAGCTGTAGTGACTACTGCAACTGCTTACTAACGAAGCAAATGCATTTAAAGAAAGCCTCCGCAAAGTGGCGACTTATTGCTAATTTGTAAAATACCTAATAGTTATTTCGTCTTGAACCTACCGTCACGGATTTAGGTAGTAATTAAACCTGGGTAATAATCAGCTGTTAAATTTCCCCGGCATCTCTAATGGTAATTTTCCTTACCCTGGATGATAGATACTTTATGTCAACATAAATTATTATCCAAGGACTTTCTTATTGTAAATTGTAAAATGATTTACAAATTACAATTATGATAAGTCGACACCTTTAAACAAATTTTAGAAGACCGTCTTGCAAAATATCCTGCGGTAGCTCTTGTTGGACCACGTCAGTGCGGGAAAACGACATTGGCTCAATCTATTCAGGGATCATATTTTGATTTGGAGCAAGATAAAGACAGGCTTCGTTTGGATTTGATGTGGGAATCTATAAAATCAGAGAATGAGTTAGTTATACTGGATGAGGCTCAAACATGGCCGGACATTTTTCCGAGATTACGAGGAGCAATTGATGAGGATAGGAAACGTTATGGACGTTTTCTATTCTTGGGATCAGTTTCCCCCATATTGATGACAGAAGTTTCTGAATCTCTTGCGGGACGCCTCTCTCTAATAGAGCTAACACCTTTTCTGCTTACTGAATTGTCAGGGAAAAAAATAGATGATCTTTGGTTATATGGTGGATATCCAGACGGGGGTATACTTGATTCAAATCAATTTCCCCAATGGCAGCACGATTACCTTAATCTTTTAGTTCAGCGGGATTTACCTAACTGGGGACTACCAGCCAAACCACAAATGACGTTTCGTTTATTAAAGATGGTAGCCGCTACTCACGGCCAAACTTGGAATGCGAGCCAACTTGGACAAAGTCTTGGAATATCACATCCAACTGTCAACGACTATATGAGTTATCTTGAAGGAGTATATCTTCTGCGCCGACTACAACCTTATCAGTCGAATTTAAGAAAGCGGCTTGTAAAAAGTCCCAAATATTATTGGCGTGATACCGGGTTGCTACATGCTATATCCAATATTAAAAATTATGATCATCTCCTTTCCCAGCCTTGGGTAGGGGCAAGTTGGGAAGGATTTGTGATCGAACAAATCTTGGGGATTATTGAAAACCAGTCTATTGAAGCTTACTATCTAAAAACAAGTGATAACTACGAAGTAGATTTAATTTTAGATTTTGGAAGTACTCTATGGGCCATTGAAATTAAGCTTTCCAGTCAACCCCGAAGTCAGGATCTTAATCAATTGAATAAGACTGCAGATTTAATTAGTGCAGAAAAACGAATTCTGATTTCACGGGTTTCAAGCGATACAATTACCAAAGATCAAATTTCTTGTTCATTAGCGGGATTTCTCAATTTTCTCAAAGGAAAATGAAATATACCGAAAATCATCAGGTTTTCGATTTTGAGTAAATAAAATAACACAGGTTCATCCCGTGGAATTTTACGTTCCTTCCTATTTTGAATATCTCAACATGTTCCCCTCCCAGCCCTGTGCGCTTGAAGCGCACAGGGCTGGGAGGGAGTGTAAGATTTCGAATCATTTTAGTAAAAAGCATAACATTCTAGAGGATGAACCTGTGGTATTATTCACGATATTAGGATAGATGATAACTCAATTTGGAAGGGTAATAAACGATAAAAAAATAAAAATTTTATTTTTCAGCTAAAATTGTTTTCGAAGTTACCGATAAAGGGAGTGATTTGACAAAATTTGAATCTGTTAAAAAATATTCAATTATCGGGAATCATAATGAACGAAATTTCACCCATCTCATCAAATTCAACGCTTGAACTCAGTCTTCTTAACCAACGTTCGGGTATTAATGAAGTCTCCAGTGGCAGTAAATCGTCCACAACGTCAAGTTCTGCCTTAATCCAGATTGGACAACGTTTATTGAACCGATCAGGTCGTGCTGAAATTGCAAATCACAATGTTAACATGGCATTGGGAAGTTTAAGAACTAAAGATGCGTTTCAGCAGCAAAGTAGCGATTCTTTAGGTCGTCTAAAGGAATTGAGTATTCGCGCGGGTGACGGTACACTTTCAGCTCGCAATCGTGAAACCCTCAATAATGAAGCACAACAAATCCTTAAACAAATGGGTTCTGATTTTCAAAGCGCTGAATTTAATGATCACAAAATTTTGCAAGAAAGCGCGGAGCATGTTGCTGTGGACTCAGATGGCAATACCATTGTTGTTCACAGTGGAAGTTTAAATCCCGAGGATCTCGGATTGGGAGATATTGATCTAACATTATCCGATGGGGTTGGTACAGCTATGGAGGCCATTGCTTCAGCTGAGGACATTGTCAATAGTGTACGAACACAGAATGGGGTTGATCAACAGATTTTAGAGCGTCAGTTTGAAAGTAATCTGGAAGAAGAAAGCATAATGACGGACGCAGGCGATGATTTCATCAATGTAGATATCGCTGAAGCAGTCACGAAGAATGCTTCAGCGTCAATAAAATCAAAAATTGGACTTGCTATGCAGGCTCAAGCCAGTCAGCTGGAAGCAAATACCTTAATGGTTCTTGTCAAATCCCTTGGGTAACATGCTACGTGTTGTCCCGAATCTTTCACAAAAAAATTGAAAAAATGTCCTTTACAGGTCATAAATACCTCTAACCTGAATAATTCATCAGTATTCTGCTGCGAGCCCTAATCACTGCTCAAATATGCCGATTAGCTCAATTTTACATCTCCGTGAATGAAAAGGTAGGATTAATTGAACCGCGAAAGATAATTTTATCAGGTCCTAAATTCATTAATTTTATAGCCGTCATTTAACTCATTAATAATAGCTATTGCTGCATTTTTACTCGCATCGGTCAACCCTTTTAACTTATTGACAACACGTTGCATTTCTTCAATAACATAGTCGCGTCGTTCACCTCCGGGAAGTATTTTTTTAATTGCTGTGGTAATATTTTCGGAGTCGGCATCATCTTGAACATATTCCTGAAATACTTCGGCTTTCGCAATAATATTGACCATGGTTATATAATCAACATTGATCAATTTTTTCCCTAACCAATACGTTATTGGGTTTACCCGATATATAACGATCAATGGCAACCCCATGATGGCGCTCTGAACTGTGACTGTACCAGAAGCTGCAATTCCTACTGCTGCTTTCTGCATCCAAAACTCAGTTTTCCCATGGTCAACTGTAATGGATAACGTTCGGTCTATTTTTTCATTTAACTGCTCTAAGAGTTGATTTACTCTGGATTCGATAGCAGGACGGGGCACTGAAATGACAAATTTAAATGAATTATTTTGCTGGTGTAACTGGTTCGCTGCTAAAACCATCGGTTCAAGAATTCGATTAATCTCACTTGAACGACTTCCGGGCAAGAGTAAAATTAAATCACTTTCACGCTTTATTGATGGATCAATTTTCTCTTCTATAATAGTGACTAGAGGATGTCCGACAAAAACTGTTGGTAAATCTGCTTGTTCAAATATTTCTTTTTCAAAGGGGAAGATGACCAGCATTTTATTAATCAGTTTTGCCATTTTAGGAATTCGTCTTGATCCCCATGCCCAAACCTGAGGACTGATGTAATAGATGATCTTTATCCCTCTGTTTTTAATTTTGTTCGCAAATCTAAGATTAAAACCGGGATAATCGATTAAAATAACTGCGTCAGGACGGTCGTTAATCGCTTTTTTTGCTAGATAATTGAATATACGTAGGAACTCCGGAAAGTTCTTCAAAACTTCAACGAGACCGACAACACCGAGTTCAGACGAATCAACGAGTATATCAACGTTTGATGATTTCATCACTCGTCCGCCCATGCCTTGGATGATCAGGTCGGGATCTAGGTTAGACAATTCTTTAGCCAGTTTTCCGCCGTAAATATCACCGGATTCTTCACCGGCTAATATCCATACTTTTTTCTTATTATCATTGAATTTTTCGTGTTCCATCATATCTTACTTTGGCTGTTACATCACTATTGGAAATATGTCAGGAATATATTATGTAACAATATCGATAACAAGAAATTAGAGAATTTTAACGTCAATTATAAATGGAGGTACCAGTTTAATATGGAAATCAGCGAGCGCAATATATTGATAGCCAAACTGATTAGTGAAGGGAATTCATTATCAGAGATACAGAAAATTTTAAAAAATGACCATGAAATTCAACTTACGTATATGGATTTAAGAATGATTTCTTCGGATTTGGAGGTGAGTTGGGAAAAAATCGATGCCTTGAACGTAAAGAAACAAGATAAGATTTTGGATCCAAATAAAGCGACAGATAATGGAGATTTAGGCGATCAGAGTGCGAGCGGAACGGTAGTATCAGTTAATAAGGTAGTCCGACCGGGGGCCGTTATGAGCGGTGATGTAAAATTTAAATCAGGCGCTACTGCAGAATGGCAGCTCGATCAACTTGGACGTCTTGGGTTAAATCCAACCGGAGATTCAGAAAAACCCACAGAAGAGGATGTTCAGGATTTCCAGACAGAACTGCAAAAATCGCTTCAAGGAAAAATGTAATGTCGGATAAAGACAATAATAAACAATTCGAAGAGATGCAAAAAAATTTGCAATCGCTGTTTAAAAACCTGAACACTAACTCGATGTTTGTTCCGATTAATAAGGGATCTGCAAAGGATGATCAAAAATTCACGGAATCTGAAGAGTCAGAAGATTCAAACGATAGCGAAATATTAAAGAGTGTAAAAGAATTTAACCAGAAGCCGAAGGATGTTAGAGATTTCTTGGATCGATTTGTAATCAAACAGGATGAAGCCAAAAAGGTTCTATCGGTGGCTATTTGTGATCATTATAATCATGTTCGGCAGTGTTTAGAAAATCCAGAACTGAATGAAAAAGAGTATACAAAACAGAATATCATTCTTTTAGGTCCCACCGGAGTTGGCAAAACGTATTTGGTGCGGTGTATTGCAAAATTGATTGGTGTACCGTTTGTCAAAGCAGATGCAACTAAATTTTCCGAAACAGGTTACGTCGGGCACGATGTGGAAGATTTAGTGCGAGACTTAGTTAAACTGGCTGATGGAAATACTGAACTGGCCGAATATGGCATCATCTATATTGATGAAATTGATAAAATAGCTTCAAAATCAATTGGAGGACATCGCGATGTCTCGGGTCGGGGTGTTCAAATAAATTTATTAAAGTTAATGGAGGAAACCGATGTTAGTTTAACGAGTCAGACTGACCTTGCCGGGCAAATGGAAGCGATGATGGGATTCGCTAATAAAAGTAATTCGAAACGAAAACGGACGATCAATACTGCCCATATTCTTTTTATCGTCAGCGGTGCATTTGATAAATTACCTGAAATGATTCAAAAACGAATCAAAGGAAGTCAGATCGGGTTTGATAAAATAACTGCCACAGAATCAAAGGTTAGTGAATATTTAGCTTTAGCAGAAACAAAAGATTTCATTGAATTCGGATTTGAACCCGAATTTATCGGAAGATTACCTGTAAGAGTTTCATGTGCCGCTTTAGTTGCTGACGATCTGGAAAAAATATTGCTTCAGTCGGAATCCAGTATTTTGTCTCAATATAGAACCGATTTTCAAGGTTACGGGATTACATTGGATGAAACGGTAGATGCCATAAAAGAAATAGCCATTCAAGCAGAAAAAGAAAATACCGGTGCACGTGGATTAATGACCATATTGGAGCGTGTATTCAGAGATTTTAAGTTTGAACTGCCATCAACTAATATAAAGTCAATTACTTTAGATAAAGGAACTGTTGTTAATCCTGAAGATAGTCTAAAAAAATTATTGAAAAAAAGCAAAGCAAATCGGCATAATACTAGCCGCGAGGGAGTTGATGATTTTGTCGCAAATTTTAAGAAGAAACATGGATTGGAACTCGTATTTGATGTGGATGCTGTTTCATTCTTGGCAAAGGCGAAACTTAAATCAAATCAATCTATTTATGATCTGTGCGAAGAAAAATTTCAGGACTTTGAATTTGGTTTGAAACTGGTTTCCAGAAACACAGGAAAAAGTTCCTTTGTTATCAATAAAAAAGTGATCGGAGACCCAGATAAAGAATTATCGAAATGGGTAGTTGAAAGTTTTAAGAAATCCGATAGTTAATTTTAGCGCCGATCAGTAGTCAGTTGAATGTTCAAACACATGGTATTTTGACTACTGAACGATTTAGCCTGATTAATTCATGCGATTCGTCGCGAAAGCACTTAACTCGCTCATCATAAATTGATTAGAGAAAATTTAACACTGAAAGTGAATTTTCATTCACTGAGATGTGAAATTGAGTTAATCGGCTTATTTGAGCAAAGATTAGGGTTCGCAGCAGAATACTGATGAATTATTTAGGTTAGATGTATATGGAGAGTGCGCTCAAGGTACCTATGATGACTATCTGAAAACATCAGATGATGAACGCTGGCAATTAATCGGAGGAGAACTTATCAAAACTCCATCTCCAATGACCCGGCATCAACGGATTTCAAGAGAATAGGAGTTTTTAATTTACAACTATCTGAAGAATCATCAAATAGGCGAAGTATTCGATGCGCCATACGATGTTGTTTTCGATATCAAAAATGTTTTCCAGCCGGATTTGATAATTGTATTGAATGATAGAAAAGAATTTATAAAAGAGAAAAATATTCAGGGAGCACCTGATATTGCTATAGAAATACTATCGGAAAGCTCCCGACAGATAGGTGCTGTTCAGAAAAAAATCTGTATGCCCGATTTGGAGTCACCGAATACTGGATAGTAGATCCAGAATCGGCAACAATTGAGTTAAACGCTCTGGGAAAAGACAACTATCAACAAATCAAAATTTTTTCAGTTAAAGATACGTTCAAATGCGATTTGCTTAATAGATTTAGCTTTGAATTATCTGAAGTATTCAAAAAAGCTTAGAAACTGGGCAAAAATAAATTGATCATTTTTGCACAACTAATCAGGTTAGCCTGTATTATTATGCATGAACTTTCTATTACAAGTCATCATATCACATAATATCAACGAGTTGTGAAGTTATTCGGGTTCGAAATAGTTCACTATTTCTGCACGCGAATGAAATTAATAACTCACTGGTCTCACGCAATCTGATGACTCTCACTACAAGAGTTTATGAATAATCCAGGATAGTCGGATTCTTAATATACAATATCCTGAAAGCGATATTCTCCATTAACCCGAACTTCTCCGTTGTCAATCGTTGCCATATCACCATTGTCAAAAATACCATGAAGCTTACCGTTAACTTTTATCTTATGGTTTTTGACTATTACTGTTGTTCCGCCACATTTGTATTCAAATACTTCATTGCCATTTTCTATATGACTAGAATTTGATGTTTCGTCACTGTATGGGATCACCTTAATAATATTGGTTCCCAACTGAATCTCACTGTATTTTTCAACCTTTGTTTTGGAACCACAACCGACGATAAATACATATGCTCCACAAAAGCTTAATAACCATATCATTCTTATATTCATAATTTATTCCTCTTCAATCTAATCTTACTCGTGGGTTTTATTTTCCGACGTAGGGTCGAGTTTAATCGTTTTCCAAGCAGTTAGAGCCCATTCGAAAAGCTATCGCAATCACGTTGGGAGCGTATGGTGGACATTTTTTGATTACGCTGAATCACGTAAATATCTTGGTGGTATTTGCTTATCCAACGTAATTGAAAAATATGTGCCATCCACCCCAACCCTTTGGGCGACAGACTCTTTCGGCTAATTTTAAATTTTTTGATACGAATCCGATACTCAAGCATCGAATATATCTCCGCAAAAACGAAAACGTTATCCGAAATAGGCAAGCGCGCGGTCGTAATACCTTTCGAACGGGGTCTCGTTATGGGAGCCTCTTACAAAAGTATATTTGGCAGCACTGCTAAAATAGACTTTTGCAAGAGGCTCCTGGTATAATCAATCACCATTTTTCTCTGACAGGAATTCCAGCTTTACCTACTTCTTCTTTAATTCTTGCTATACTATAGTCTCCAGTATGGATCATACTGGCAATAATCGCTGCATCAGCCTTTGCTTTGGTAAACACTTCAACTAAATGTTGAGGTATTCCGCCACCACCTGAAGCGACAACGGGGATTCGAACATTTTCGGATATGATTCGAGTTAAATTCAGCTCGTAGCCTTCACGTGTTCCATCTGCATCAACAGAATTAACCACGATTTCACCGGCGCCTAAGTTTTCAGCTTTTTTCGCCCATTCAAGAGCGTCTAATCCTGTATGTTCTCTAAATCCACGGATTGTGATTTCATAACCGCTTGGGTATTTTACGCGATCTGTCGTTGATACTGGATCCATTCCTAATACAATACACTGTGAACCGAAAATTTTTGCGCCCTCGGCAATAATCGCCGGGTTTTTTACGGCGAGTGAGTTGATTGAAACTTTTTCCGATCCGGCATATAACACTTCGTACATATCATCCAACGTGGAGATACCGCCTCCCACTGAAAATGGTATTCGAATTGCTTTGGCGATTTCTTTAACCATTTCCAGATCAATTTTGCGTTGCTCTGCAGAAGCTGTGATGTCATAAAAAACCAGTTCATCGCATCCACCGTTACTGTATTCTAGTGCCAGCTCTATAGGATCACCAATATCCACGTTATTTTGAAATTTAATTCCTTTAGTGACCCGTTTGTTTCTAACGTCAAGACATGGAATAATTCGTTTTGTTAACATTCACCGTTCCAATTGCTAAAGTTTTCAATTAATTTTAATCCAATATTTCCAGATCGTTCAGGGTGGAATTGCGTCGCAAACAAATTATCTTTGCCAACGATAGAAGCAAATTGGACATTGGCGTAGTCAGTAATTCCCAGAATTTCCTCACCATTTTTTGGGCATGGATAATAACTATGGATAAAATAAAATTCACTGTTATTATCGATTTCTTTGAATAAGGGATGGGGCACATTAAAACTAACAGAATTCCAGCCCATTTGTGGAATTTTAAATTCAGGATTATTCGATTCAAATTTATTCACAGTTCCGGATAATATTCCCAAACAATTTACACCATCGTTTTCACTGGATGAATCAAAAATAATTTGTGTTCCAAGGCAAATACCTAAGAATGGAGTTCCCTTTGCTACAATTTGCGGAATTAATTTTCTAAGATTCAATTCATTTAGATGCTCCATTGCTGATAATGCTGCACCATCACCCGGGAAGACGACCCGTTCAGCGGCAGATATACGTTGAACGTCATTTGTAATTTCAGAAGCAACACCAATACTGTTGAACGCTAACTTTACGCTTGTTAAATTTCCAGCCTTATAATCAATTATCGCGATCACAAAATTTCCTTTTTGGTGACTAAAATTAGTATTTAAGAAATTATCTCGTTTTCCAATCTATCATTTTTTGATTGTACCATAATATTATCACCAGTTTTCAATCATTGGTAGTGGAATTTTATTTCATTATAATCTTTGAAATTTTTTTGTTACAACTTACCTTCAAATTCTTAATGAATTTTATAGCTGGCTAAATATATGAAGATTTTGGGATTATCCGCATTTTATCACGATTCAGCTGCAGCCTTGATTATTGATGGCGAAATCATCTCGGCTGCACAGGAAGAGCGATTTACCCGCATAAAACATGATTCAGCCTTTCCGACCAAAGCAGTAGAATTTTGTTTGGACCATGCAAAATGTCAGATAGAAGACGTTGATTATGTCGTTTTTTATGATAAACCTCTGTTGAAATTCGACCGGTTAATCGAAACTTATGTATCTTATGCCCCAAATGGATATCAATCGTTTATCAAGGCGATTCCGGTGTGGATGAAAGAAAAAATGCTTCTTCGCCATCAAATTAAGAAATCGTTAGGTAAAATCAAAAATCCCATCGTGTTTACAGAACATCACGAATCCCATGCTGCAAGTGCATTTTACCCATCGCCATTTGATAAAGCTGCGGTAATTACAGTTGACGGAGTGGGGGAGTGGGCCACAGCTAGCATTGGTCTTGGCACGGGGGCAGAACTGAAGCTGTTGAAAACAATGAATTTTCCGCATTCATTGGGGTTGCTATATTCAGCGTTTACCTATTATTGTGGGTTTAAGGTCAATTCTGGTGAATATAAACTTATGGGATTGGCGCCGTATGGAGAACCTGTTTTCAAAAATGAAATCTTGGAAAATTTAATTAAAATAAATGACGACGGGTCCATTTGGATGGATATGAGTTATTTCAACTATTGTCAGGGATTGACAATGACCTCGGATAAATTTCATTCGCTATTCAATGCTCCACCCAGAAAACCAGAATCACAGTTAACTCAACGTGACATGGATTTAGCCGCATCAGTACAGGTTGTTACAGAAGAGGCAATGATCAAAATGTGTAGATATACCAGAGACTTAACTGGAGCAGAAAATCTTTGTTTAGCGGGAGGGGTTGCTTTAAATTGTGTTGCAAATGGCAAAATTTTGCAAGAAAAAATTTTTGACAATATATGGATACAACCTGCTGCTGGGGATGCAGGAGGTGCGTTGGGGGCAGCATTATTTGTTTTGTATCAATTGTTAAAAAATAAAAGAAATAATCATGGTAAGGATTGTCAAAAAGGAAGTTTATTAGGCCCACGATATGAACATGACGATATTACGAGTTTTTTAGATGGTAAAGATGTTCTCTATCACTCTATTCGCGATGAAAATATCTTATTAGATAAAATTGTTGATGGGATGAAAGATGGAAAAGTTGTCGGTTGGTTTAATGGGCGTATGGAATTTGGACCGCGTGCATTAGGAGCCCGAAGTATAATTGGTGATGCAAGAAATACGACCATGCAGTCCGTTATGAATCGAAAAATTAAATTCAGAGAATCATTTCGCCCGTTTGCTCCATGTGTATTGCGCGAAGATGTGGGCAAATATTTTAATATTGATGCAGATTCTCCTTATATGTTGTTAGTTGCACAGGTGTTGAAAAAACATCATAAAGCATTAAGTTCTAAAGATATAAGACTCAATGAAGATTTAGATTTGCGCAATCGGGTTAATTTAGTAAGATCTACAATTCCAGCAGTCACCCATGTTGATTATTCAGCAAGAGTCCAAACTATCGATGAGGAACGACATGGCCGATATTATAGACTAATAAAGAAATTTAAAGAGCAGACGGGTTGTCCAGTTATTATAAATACTAGCTTTAATATTCGGGGCGAGCCAATTGTCAATACTCCTGAAAATGCGTATAATTGTTTTATGAAAACAGATATGGATATACTTGTTTTGGAAGATAATATTATTTTTAAAGATGAGCAGAAAAAAATTCAAGATTCTGAAATTGATGAGTATAGGAATGAATTTTCACTTGACTAGTTCGCATAATGCAGGCTAATCCTTTCGTAATAACAAAAGATGCGAAGTTTCATGCAAAAAATAACCGGCATCATAAAATGTCAAACTAACAACCAGAATAATGATTAATCCATTTAAAGAGATTAATTGGTCGCCAAACAATACCGACATCAAAGATTTCGGAAGATCTCTAATTATTGGTGGCGTAATTTTGCTGACAGGCATAAGTTTATATCGAACGTTTTTCCCGGTGACAGGTAATGGCATTAAACTCGTTCAGATGCTGTTTTCTCTGATTATCATACTCGGTTTTATGGCGCAATTACTGCCTGCTATATCAAAGCCTGTTTATTTCGTTTGGTTTTTCATTGGCGCCTGTATGGGGACTGTCGTTTCAAATCTTTTGTTTCTTGTTTTCTATTACCTATTTTTTACTCCCATTTCATTTGTTGTCAAATTGAATGGTCGGGATCCGTTAAAAATCAAGGCTAAAAACTGTAATTCAAATTGGGTTGATAAACCTGAAACTCATGATGCAAAACGCTATTTCCGTCAGTATTGAGTATATTCCTGACACTTGACTAACCAAACACTTAATGGGTACCATTTAAATTGGAGATTATTTATGAGTGATGAAGATAAAGAAATGGACCGAAACTCTACTGCAAAAACTGCATTTGAAGATGCGGCATCAGAAAAAAGTATCCTCGTAGAGTTTTGGGAATTTTTGATGGAAAATAAAAAATTTTGGTTGATCCCTATCATTCTTGTGATGATGCTTCTGGGTCTGTTAATCGTTTTCAGTGGAAGTTCAGCAGCTCCGTTCATCTATACTCTTTTCTAATTTCACTTGAGGGTTTGATTCTTTGTGGGTCGTTGCAATTGCAGATCCAACTAACTCGCTTTTCTCACTAACTTGGCAACGAGAAGACTTAGCCTGGATTATGCATAAACTTTCTATTGCGAGTCGTTATATCACATAATATCAACGAGTTCTAAAGATGTTTTTGTTCGAAATAGTTTCCACCATGGCAGATTTTCAACACTATTCTCTACGAGCAGGAAGCCTGCGCGCAAACGATATTCATAATTCATTAATTTCACGCAATCTAATAATTCTCATCATAAAACTTTATGAATAATCCAGGTTAGATTGCGTTATTTCAGTATTTTACTGATGAATAGAGAATGATTCTGCTGTCCAGCAGAAAAACACACAGAATTCGATAGTCAAGGTAAGGGCTCACAAATAAATAACTTGGATTTTTCGCATCTTATCTTCACGTCATCTAGGTCCGATCCAAATGACGAAAAACATTGAAATATTGCAATATTCCTGCTGCTTTTCGTCATTCAGATCGCCCAAACCTGACATAAATCTGAGCGCGAAATTATCCAAGTTATTTATTTGTGAGCCCTAAGAGGCTGAAATGAAGCGATATACGTTCTCAGAGTAGATGCTTTGTACTACTATCGGTAAAAATCTTGTTTTTTTAACAAGTTTTTAAATTTAAGTAATAGTTAAAATCTTAATTATAAATTGGTTATAAAGTTTTATTTGAGCTTTGAACGTTTCGAGTTTTCTACTCGATTGTTATTTAAAAGTTATAGAAAAAGAGTCTGAGAGAAAACCCTTTTCCAAAAATGGTTTCTCTCAGCATGAGCAGCGCGAATATAGATTTATTTTTCATCCGTGTTTCATCCGTGAAAATCCGTGGTTAAACTCTATTTTGATAGAACTGCGGGCTAAAACTTAATGCTTCGTGGTGTAGCTCCGAGGTCGTATATTTATAGCTGTGTGAAACTATACCAAAGTATACTGCAAGCAGTAGGTTTTTCGACATTCGTTATTCATTTCAGGCAATAATTTTACAAAAACCTGTCGAAAACCTGATGGCTGTCGGTATATATTCATAGGAATGGGAGTGTGCCTTATTTTCGGTCTGATTCTGTTGACGTGCCTTGACCATAAATCCGATTCCTTTGACGATATTATCTGGTGGCCAAATTTTTTTTGGTAAAACTGGTATAGTTTGTGCTAACATTTTAACGGAAAATGTATTAATTTGGGAATTAAATCATGGCTAAAAAAGTACTTGTGATTGATGATGAAAAGAGTATGTGCGCTATGCTTCAAGATGCCTTAGAAAGTCAATCTTATAGCGCGAAAACGGTTTCAAATTTTGAGCTTGCCAAGAAAATTTTAGATGATCAAGATATTGATCTCGTAATAACCGATATTTTTATGCCCGAAACAGATGGTTTCGAAATAATTGATTTAATACGGACTGATTTTCCTTCAATCAAATTAATCGCAATGACGGGAGGTGGTTTATTTGGGGCTAAAGATATTGTTGTAAAGCTTGTAAAGGAACAGGGTGTCGATGCCTATTTATTAAAGCCGTTTACAGTTGGTGAATTCTTGGAAGTTGTAAAAGACGTAGTATCTTAAAGTTTTGTCCCAAATTTTATCTGTCCAATTTATTGTAATTCCCTTAATCTCGATACTAACCTGGATTATGCATAAACTTTCTATTGCGAGTCGTTATATCACATAATATCAACGAGTTCTAAAGATGTTTTTGTTCGAAATAGTTTCCACCATGGCGGATTTTCAACACTATTCTCTACGAGCTGAAAGCCTGCGCGCAAACGATATTCATAATTCATTAATTTCACGCAATCTAATAATTCTCATCATAAAACTTTATGAATAATCCAGGTTAACACAATGTATAAAAACAAAACATTAATCGTTATTGCATACTGCACCATTTTTATCCTATGCAGTTGTTCGAATACTAAAAACAAAACATTTGAAAAAAAAACATTTCATAAAAACGGCGAAATATGGGAGGTTTGGCATGAAAATTCCGGTGGATTAAAGCACGGTAAGGCATCCACATTTTATGAAAACGGCGATAAAAAAACAGCCGCGATGTTTAACAATGGTTATCTTGATGGTGCATTTCTTATGTGGGATCGAAATGAAAATGAGATTGCTAATGGTGTTTACAACGCTGGGCAACCGTGGAATGGGAAATTCGTTTCAATTAATGAAGCCATGCAAAAAGTTGAATTTAATGAATATAAAGATGGGAAATTAATCAAATAAAATTTTCAATGTCATTAATAATTAGATACTTACTACTAAATTTTATGCTTGTTCATGCGGTGTCAATAGTCCACCGATAATAGATGCACCACCATCCACATATAACACCTGGCCAGTTATTTTTTTCGAGTAATTTCCTAACAAAAATAGTGCAGCATTTGCAACTTCTTCTCTATCTTTTTCAGTATCCCATGGAATTGGACTGGTCCGGTTCCAGGTTTGACCCAAATGGTTGAAACCGGGTATGTTGGTTGCAGCTTTTGTTGATAAAGGGCCAGCTGAAATGGCATTAACACGAATTAAATCTTGGCCGTGATGGCGAGCCAATCCTCTAACGACAGCTTCAAGCGCAGCTTTATTCACACCCATCCAATTATAGTAAGGATATACATGCTTTGTATCAAATGTGAGAGTTACAATTGAAGATGGTTTCTTTAGTGAACTTAATGCATGCCTCGCGACGGACGCGAGTGAGATACTACTGATATGAAAACCGTTTTTTAAATCTTCTATTGCATCAGTATGGAAATTTTCTCCTAAGCCGGTTTTCGGATTCACATAGGCGATTGAATGGACTATGCCAGCCAGCGAATCAATATTAGAAAATAGTTTCTCCAAATCTTCTTCGATGGTGATATCGCAAAACCGGATCTCAAGCTTTTCTTTTTCTTCTTTAGGTAATTTTTTATTTCGATCGAAAAGTAATCGTTTCATGCGTTCGTTTTGAATGGTATATATGACTTTTCCACCCATTTTAGAAATTTTTTCACCGATTGCAAACGCAATTGAATCTGGGTCCAGAAGTCCCATTATCAGATATGTTTCACCGTTTTCTATCATTATCATATGTCCTATTTTTTTTCGTTTTTTATAATGTTAAAGCGTTGTAATAAGCACGTTCTGAATATTCTGACCAAGTTGATATTTTTTTCTTAAATTTTTCAAATGATTGATATACCTTTCTACTTATCGGATCAGTGGATACGATTTCATCAATTACGTCATTGGAAATCGTCCTAAACTTTTTTAAAACATCATCAGGAAAATTTCTTATTTGAATTTTTGGATCCTGAATAAGTTTTTGCAAGTATTCACTATTTTTAGTCTCAAATTCTGACAACATCCAGATGTTCGAGCGATATGCGGCTGTTTTAATAATAGATTTTAAATGATCGGGCAAGGAGCTATAGGCATTTTTATTGATAAACATTTCCAAGACAGTTCCGGGTTCATGCCAACCTGGAAAATAATAATATTTAGCAATTTTATGAAAGCCCATAAGGTAATCATGATAGGGCCCCACCCATTCGGTTGCATCAATAACTCCACGTTCGAGATTAGTAAAGATTTCTCCACCCGCGGATAGTATAGCCGATCCTCCGGCCTCGGCAATCACTTTTCCTCCCAGTCCGGGAATTCGCATTTTTAATCCCTTAATGTCATTGATGGAATTGATTTCTTTATTGAACCAACCTCCCATTTGAACACCTGAATTACCGATTGGCATGGGGACCAGATTGAATGCAGAATATACCTCTTCCCATAATTCCAATCCGCCACCGCTATACAGCCATGCATTCATCTGTTGCGCATTCATTCCAAATGGTACTGATGCAAAAAATTGTGTTGAAGCTGCTTTGCCCGCCCAGTAATAAGACGCACCATGTCCCATTTCTGCTGTGCCCTGACTCACCGCATCAAACGCCTCTAAAGCAGGGACTAATTCACCACCGCCATAAACGTGGATTTTTAATTGTCCTCCAGACATGTCTTCAATCCACTTAGCTATTTTTTCGGCCCCTTCACCCATTACAGGAAAATGAGGTGGCCAGGTTGTGATCATCTTCCATTTATACGATTTGTTTGTTTGAATATTATGAAAAGACTGTTTGGAGCTTTGCTTGCTACAGGAAGATAGTCCTAAAAGGCCACTTCCAACTACAGCCTTAGTCGACACAACTTTAACAAATTTTCGGCGAGTGATTTTTTCCATAGTCTCGGGTTCAAGTTATTTTCACGGTTTGTGATAATGATTTCAGTAAATTAGCACTTATTTTTTTGTAGTAAAGACCTATGCAAATTTGATGTTACTATGATCTAGATGAATCAAATTCAATTTTTGCTCGGGACCACCCAAATTTAATCCCTAAATTGCTCTAAAATCTCAAAAGTGACTATATAACCGACAGCCATCAGGATTTCGACAGGTTTCTGTAAAATTATTGCCTGAAATGAATAACGAATGTCGAAAAACCTACTGCTTGCAGTATACAAATAAGAATTGCGTCTCGAATAAAATGGAATGATGGCGGGTCAGCGATACGTTTGCAAGAGACACTTTTCTAACCTAATTTCAACATACGTGAATAACAATTCGCATATATTTCATGTACAGATTGAATTTTCTGACTTAGCCTGATTAATTCACGCGATTTGTCGCGAGAACACTTAACTCGCTCATAATAAGGCGATTAGTGAAGTCTAACTAAACGTAATATTTGAGCAGAGATTAGAGTTCATAGCAGAATACTGGTGAATTATTAAGGTTAGGTAATGAAAAATAAAAAATTAAGTCAATTTCAACGCGGATTCAAATTTGATGAATTGGTGGTTTTTATTGATTTATTAGATATTCATGCGGACGCATTGTATTATAATGTAGATGATCAGAAAAATATTATTAAATCCCCCCGTTATGAACAGTATTTGAAAGATCATACGGATCCAAAAAAGATAATTCCTTCTCGCTATTCCATAACCTTAAAAGTCATCGAATTGGTTAGGAAGTACTTGACACTTAAACCTTCAGATGGGTTGAATGAAATTGGAAGTAGATGGACCATTAATTCAAAATTATTCAGGCTAAATCCAATCACCCTTAATAATAATAATTTATAGGGATATTTAATGAAATATAAGAGTACCCGAGGGGGGATAAATCCAATTTCATTTACTGAAGCCGTCATGATGGGGTTAGCCTCGGATGGTGGTCTCATTGTTCCGGAAAAATTTCCGGATGTTGGAGATCAATTAGATGAATTATCATTACTGACTTACCCGGAATTAGCCATGACCATCATTTCGCTCTTTGTCGGTGATGATATCCCTGAAAAAGATCTTAAGAGTATGATTGATATCAGTTATTCAACATTTGATCATGATGATATTATCCCAATCCAGTCTGTCGGAGATTTGCATATTATGGAGTTGTTCCATGGACCAACGTTGGCCTTCAAAGATGTTGCACTACAATTTTTAGGTAATCTGTTTGAATATATTTTAAAACGGAATAATTCTACTCTGAACATCCTTGGAGCGACAAGCGGTGATACGGGAAGTGCAGCTATTTCGGGAGTGAGAGGAAAGGGTAATATGAATATTTTTATCCTGCATCCACATCAACGTGTTAGCCGTGTTCAGGAGCGTCAAATGACAACGGTTTTGGATGAAAATGTTTTTAACATTGCTATACAGGGAACCTTCGACGACGGACAGCGGATAATAAAGGCATTGTTTAATGATCTTGAATTTAAGAAAGAATATTGTTTAGGGGCGATAAACTCTGTAAACTGGGCCCGCATTGTTGCTCAGATTGTCTATTACTTTTATGGTGCTCTGAAGCTCCGCAGTGGATCATCAAGCGGGAAAGTTCAGCTATGTGTTCCTACGGGTAATTTTGGTAATATTTTTGCAGGTTATGCCGCAACGTGTATGGGAGCACCGATTTCAAAACTGATTTTGGCCACAAATGAAAATAATATTCTTGCACGATTTTTTGAGTCAGGGATTTATGAAAAAAGTCAAGTTAAGCAAACCCTGAGTCCATCAATGGATATTCAAATCGCAAGTAATTTTGAACGTTATTTATATTATTTACTTGGTGAGAACGCTCAAAAGTTAAACGACTATATGTATGATTTTGACAAAAACGGAACGATTGACATTCGATCAAAAATTGATAAAAAAGGTGTAACGACATTTGTTGCAAAAAGTGGTAGTGATAAACATACGTTGGAGATGATCAAGAAATATTACGAACATTACAATTATCTTCTTGACCCGCATACCGCCATTGGGGTTGGTATCGCCGAACAGTTTTTAGAAGATGGAGAACGGACACTATGTTTAGCAACAGCCCATCCGGCAAAGTTTGGTGAGGCGATCAAACAAGCGCTAGGTAATGATGTAGCGATTCATGATTCTATTTCAGCGTTGACGCATTTACCGACAAGATGCACCATTTTATCTGCTGATAAACATACGATTCAATCTTACCTAATTGAAAGTATTGCCTCTCACAATCCAAATACAAAAAGTGATCTTAGGGCTCACAAATAAATAACTTGGATTTTTCGCATCTTATCTTCACGTCATCTAGGTCCGATCCAAATGACGAAAAACATTGAAATATTACAATATTCCTGCTACTTTTCGCCATTCAGATCGCCCAAACCTGACATAAAACTGAGCGCAAAATTATCCAAGTTATTCAATTGTGAGCCCTTAAAGTAAATAGCTACACGGCATTTTTTGTTGCGATTTCATAACCATCAGAATCACTTTCTAATAAAGCTGCAGATGTGACGGGTTTTTCCAGTGTTGCAAATACGCCGCCATTTATACTGTATTGACATGCCTCGTTTGCTGATTCGCAGTCAAAATTATCATCACTTTGAGTAGATCCCGGTATTGTATGCTCATAAGTTGCGACGTAAAAAGCGTTTCCCTTTTCCAATTCAAATTCTTTTACGCATATCGACCGTTTTGTGACAACGCCAAGATAACCTTTGCCTGATGCCTTATTTACGACTCCTGCAATCCGTGGTGTATCAAGTGCATCATGTTCGTAATCCATTGAATTCAATACTATTACCATGGCATCCCGAACCGGCAGCCCTTTTTCAATATTCAAGGCAATGTAATCTGTGTGGATTCCGTTACTGACTATTCCGTAACTATTAACGATTTTCAGGCAATTATAGGCAATAAAAGGATTTTTTTTAATATCATCCTCGAAACCCTGCTTTGGTAACACTGCTACATTCCTGTCAATTATTTTAGCTTCCCGATTCGGAAACGATCGTGATGAAACCCGATACATTGCACCATATTTCCCATTTTTATTTCTTGCAACTGCAACGATTCTTCCGACGTACATAGCAAATTCCTATCTTTTAATTGTTTAACATTTTTGTAAGAGTTTTTTGCAAAATTCTATTTTTACTTTGATGCAAACACATGATCGTTAGGCCCATCATATGAATCTTCCCTTCACCTTCAATTCTTGAAGTCCTGTTGTATTGCGGTATGGGCAGAACTCCAAAATTATCTGTGTAGCAAATAGCTATCGTAAATCTAACCTCAAAGATATTTAAGTTTCAGAGAAGACTCAAACGACCAGTTCACCATTGATTTTATCCCAAATTTCCTGATCTTGATTTGATCGAATGTCCAGAATAAAACCAAATTTATGGTATAAACCGATGGCAGGTATTCTTACGCTTAGAGCTCACAAATAAATAACTTGGATTTTTCGCATCTTATCTTCACGTCATCTATTGTCCGATGCAAATGACGAAAAACATTGAAATATTGCAATATTCCTGCTGCTTTTTGCCATTCATATCGCCCAAATCTGACATAAATCTGAGCGCGAAATTATCCAAGTTATTTATTTGTGAGCCCTTAGCGTTGTTAGATAGGCCTGATTATGATTAAGAGATTGTAATCGTTTACATACACAGGACAATAATGGTTTTGACAGCCCATTTCCCTGCATGTCGGGAACAATTGCAACCCAATGAATTCTGCCGATTTTTCTGCCGTAATAATCATTATTGAACCATGCAGTTGCTGTACCGACAAACCTGCCCTCAGAAGTCATGAGATAACACTGTCGTTGCTTCAATAATCTAATATTGGAACCAAACGTTTTTCTGAATACGTTTATGGAAATTTTATTGCATAGATCTGTTTGTTTTTTGAATGAAAATCCAGTGTTTTTCATCTCCTTTATTATACCAATGAATCGCATATCCAGACGGTAGTTCAAAATCTGGTAGATCATTTAGATCGGGTCGAATCATTGCAACAGGAATCAAATGATTACTAATCATTTAATTGAATTCACTTATACTATTGCCGTCCATTAATATTTCTAAGGACTTCGGTCCGCAGTTAAACATGAGATCGATTGCCGCCAAATTAGGTACAAATGATTCAACCGGTTGATGATAAGAAATACACGTGAAATCCTGAATTTCACTTTTAATATTATGTTTTTCCAATAGCGAAAAATCTACATAATCTCGCGAATGTTTTCCATGGAGGTAGGTGTCCGATGACGTTTTATGGCAAATGTCTGCAATGAGTTCGGTGGCTTTTCCTTTGGATCCCAGTTTACTGCTCCGCATTAATGGAGTCTGAATGCCAAGATATAATTTACAAAACTCTATGATTTCAATATTGAAATCTGCCAGCAATGACCATTGCTGGTTATAAATCTGCTCTAATTCAGGGAAAATCTCCTTAAAATATAAACAGTTCCGATAATTTAATTCAATGGTTTTAAGATGTTTAGCACTCCATTTAGAGCGATTATCAATTTCAACCTCATTGATTTTCTGATAAAACTTCCCAGCAGTGTTTACTGGTATCGATAGCCAATTTGCCTTGCCAGTAAGTAGCAAAACACGATTCCTGTTGTGAAATTCCTTTTTCACGTACTGCGTATCATCAACAAGAATAAAGGTGTCTACGCTATTCATTTTGGCAAAATAACCGCCATAAGGTAAATGATTTGTTTGATGTCCGGCAACTGTAGGCATTGTTGAAAATTGGCAAGTGATTTTTATTAGAGATTACGATGAAAAAAAGTTGAGTTATTGCCTTGTTTCAGATTTCGCGCAATGGAGCGTGAACAATAAAACCTGACTCCGTTTTTTATAACCATTTAGTAAAACTCGTTATCTTGGAAAATGTATGTTCGTAGTTAAGCGAGTCATCGCTATCTTAGCAGCATACTGAATGCAAACGTTTCAAAACAGCGATGACTCGCTTAACTACAATCGGTGGACAGGCAATGATGGGTTTTACTGAATATATACAAATTTTTAGTTCTGCCTGCCGCACAGCAGAATAACTATTGCAACAGTTTGGTAACGAAGCAGACTTGTCTCGACGTAGTTATACCGAAAGCCATCAGGTTTTCGACAGGTTTCTATAAAATCACCGCTTAAATTGACAAACGAATGTCGAAAAACTTACTGCTTGCAGTATATACAAAACGCAGGCGGATGCATTTAGAGAAAGCCATTCTGCTATAACAGAATGGCTTTCTCTTAATGCATTTACTTCGTTATCAAACTATTGCAGTAGTTGCTACAGCTAAAAATTTGATGCCTTGCATCTACACAAAAAGAAAACCATCACGGATTCAGGATCTCAATCTAAGTTATTGAGTTTCAAATTCGTATTTGAATTTTTTTCCAAAAACTCATCGAATAGAGATACCATTTTTTGTGATTCTTTGGAAATTTTTTTTCGGGTTTGGCGTTCAACACTGAATTTTTCGGCAAATGATTTTATTCGATCGATTGCATCTCTTGAAGGGGATGTTGAAAGATTTTGCTCCCATCTATTCACATCCTCTATAATTGCCTCCAACTTGTGAGTTTGTTGAATCATACTTTCAATTATTTTTATTTGTTCCTGCATAATAAGTGGGGCGGATATTTCTTCTGTTGCAGAAGGCTTAACAAGATTCAGTGGAATTAAATTTTTTTGATTTTGAAGTTTGTTGTTCTCCGCAGCATTTGTCTCAGGTACGTTCAATGTTGGTTTAGAGAACCGCTCCATTGTTGATGTCTCTTCGGATTTATTATGTGTTTTTACCGGTTGAGTAAATGGATTATGATTTGAATAAGACCCTTCTTCATGCTCGTTACGAGTCGGTGTTGCCGGTTTGTCTTCATTCGCATGTACTGTATTAATCGTCAGCCATAGCAACGTCATGGATAAAAAAACAAATAAATGTTTTCGAGATGATGTCATATTGTTTTATCTAGATCCCCGTTGCCAAGTCCTCTGAATTCCGACATACGCTTTTCAATACGAAATTTTTCGAGTTCTTTCAACATTGCGAGAATATCTTCTCTATCACTGTCTGTTAGTGAATTTATTTCTAAAGCACTTTTTACACGTTCGATATCTGAATACATTGCACATTTTCCTTATAAATTAATCTTTATATACTGACTGCCATCAGGATTTCGATCTCGCTCAGCGGGATAAAACTGTTGTCTGGAATGGCAAATGAATGTCAAAAAAACTACTGCTTGCAGTATATTCATATAATTGTTAGCTGTTTTTATGCCACTTTTTACAATGAGTATATTAAAAGTGTGTATTCAAAATGTGAGTGACTCTGGTGAATTCCCGGTTTTAGGTAAAAGTAACGCGGTCATTTCCTCCACAGCGGATTTACAACCTGGCTGCGCACATGATATTCATTCACTGCGGCGAACGATTTACTATTTGCCACTCACATTTTGAATACACACTCGTATATTAAATCCAGCTAAATGATTAACCGATAGAGCTTGCCAGAATATTTCAATACACGGCATCCACAATCATCACAAATGTATAATTTTGAAGAGGGCATTAATTTCATCCAAAATTTACGTTGCGAACGGATTAGTCGCTGACCTCGGCAATCGGGGCACTTTAGTTTTTTTGTAGATGATAGCATTATCAAAATTAATTGTGCCCTGAAACACACATGTCAAATATACCACTTTTCGGCTCATGAACAAATCTATTTTGTGTTTGAATATAATGAATATAATGAATATAATGAGCCTCTTGCAAAAGTCTATTTTAGCCGCGTTGCAAACGCATGGTCGTTAGGTTCATCAAATGGTCAATTACGTGCATACCAGAAGGCATGTACTGATTTGTCATTTGATGAAGATGACGATCATCCGTCGCAACCCATTGGGCGACAATCTCTTTTGGCTCACAGTCAATTTTGAGAAGTGGGTATCGCGCCGCGGCGGACACTCAACCCCTCATAATCACCTGCGCATCCAAAATAGAATGACGCGCGGCCAAATATACTTTTGCAAGAGGCTCTAATGTTTCGATTTGTATCTGTATAATCCTAATAATCCATTATTAAAGGATAGTATCAAAATTAGTGAGATGCAATCGATATAATTTTAGAGATTGGCGGGGATTAACCTACTTGTCACACAAATGCAGCTTGCTACAAAGATTGCTCCTTTCACCACCGGGTTAGCCTGAATTATTCAGGCTAGATAAGCTCGGCGTAAGTCCTTCGGGTGTGCATTGTCTGTACTGGATGGAGTCGTATCTTTGGAGGATCGAGGCGTACTGAGGTACTCCCCGATCTTCTAAGGATGCAAATCCGCCTGTACAGACAATGCACACCCGAAGGACTTACGCCGAGCTTATCTAATTTTAAGGCACGCTATAATTGAAATCGTCATCATTACCCACTTTGACCCAATATCCGGCACCCGGTTTTAATTGTAGTAATGAATTTACAGATTCATCTGCCCTTGGATCGAAATTTAATCCCTCATAAGTAAGCCTTTGGAGATTTGAAATACTGACATTATCTGTGTCTATTAGATTCGCCATTACTGTTCGGATATCCTGTTTGCTGCCGAGGAAATACGGTACGCTATTCCATCCGGACTTCAGTGAAATGGTATGTGATTGCGGATTTATTGGGATGCCAGTTACCGACAATGTTGTATTTCCCTTTGCCCGTACCCAAAATCCTTTTTGAATATTCAGTGTTATGAGCGAATTTAGTGTATTTGGAAGATCAGGACTATAATTCTTGTTTTCACTGATAACTTTGTCAAGCTTATTATTTCCTATCAGGATCCCAAAAACGCCTTCAGGCGTAAGATCAGATGGTTCCACATTAAATGATAAGTGATTCCATCCCATTTTCAAATTGATAGTTTGCTTGACTTGCGCGGCCCCTTCAGAAATTATTAATGATGAATTTGCGAATGTATAACCTTCTGCTGTGGCACTGGCTCTAAAATTAATAGTTGTTGAACCTGCAAAATTATGTGCTGTTAAAAGATTAACCTTCGCTAACAGGCCGGAAGAAATTCCCGGCGGCACTGCGTTTAGATCCTGCGGGTCATACTCATGTTGTGCCCACCCGAAAAGAATATATTTATCAGTATCCAAATCTCCATCCAAATTCAAGTCATCATCATAAGGTCCACCATACCCAGCTGAACTGTCAGCCAAAATATTGGCTGTTCTTAATACATCTGATGCATTATCAAGGGTAATTTTTGACGACTGATAATGGATTCGTATTCCTATTCCGGTGAGGCTTCGGGTATCGGGCACAGTGAAGTATTGCATATCTATTATGACATTTCCGTCGGCTGGAGCGGTAGTTTGCGACGGATGAGGTCTTGCATGTTGTGTTTGCTGTGAGTTTGCAGAAATGAGAATGACGAGACCTACTGCCAAATAGGCAAGAATGCAACTAGTGGAATTCAATTTTTTTATATTAGTCATGCGAGGTCTGAAAACAATTATCTAATTGATACAATGCGACTTTATAGAAAATAGTCCAATTCGATATATTTAGCAATGTGTAGACATAAGGGAGTCGGAAAAAAATAAACGATCCCGGATTGTGCTTAGACTTGTACTGGTACCCTGTCCGCGCTAAAATTTTGCAATGATTTTGTCTATTTTGGATGCAGAGGGCCATCGAAAGATATACAAGGTATACCGAAAGCCATCAGGTTTTCGACAGGTTTCTGTAAAATCACTGCCTAAATTGACAAACGAATGTCGAAAAACTTACTGCTTGCAGTTTATACAAAAGTAAGTCCTATATTTTTTGATGGTTTTCTGCGCCAAAAGAGACATAACCCGAGTTTGGCGCGGGACTTTTAGCACGTCTAAATAGTCGATCCTCTGAGGATCTTGATGAATTCGTAAAATTAATCCCACAAGAGAACGAAAATCAATGCCACAGAACTGCCGTTTCAGCTTGATTTAACATCGTCATTGCTTTTTTTTTCCGACGATACGCTTTCTACAGTTTATTTTGTTACAACTACAGTAAAACGGCCAAAATAACACATCTTCAGTTGCTTCGTAATCAATTGTAATTGGGTTTCCCCGTTTGATTTTTTTTGTGGCGATTATCAAATGCGTTTCCATATCGCATCTAGAATTAGGAGAACATGAATGTGCCAGTTTTCCCATGAAATAAGGATCATGAATATGTAATCCTTTTGATATTTGTAGGGTATATTGTGTGATTTGAGTTGTGAATGAACCTGAAAATGCAAAAACAATGCTGCCGATGTCGAATTCTCCAAGAGATATAACGCATTCACCAATTTGGTTGTCAACATGGATGATATTAAACCTTTCAGCGGTTGGCTCATATTGAAACTCTGGTATTGATTCAGGATAAAATCTCATTTGATATTCCTTTCTTTTAATTGGTGATATTTATTCGGGTGCGTACAGTTTTCTTAAGTAAAATCTATGGTCATAATAAACGGGTGGTATAGATAATGCTGTTCTTTGTAAAATATCCTAAGTTCAACATTTCAATGAACGATTGTATTTTACATGTTCATATGTTTCTTGAAGGAATTTAAGATGCGTTCAGGAAGATCTTT